>NZ_DKXK01000086.1:18543-35475 GCF_002492185.1 Lactococcus sp. UBA7128 | reverse complement strand
TATTTACGAAATGTAATCATAACACTTTTGTTACAATGATATCTCTAGAAAGAATGTTTATTAAAAAAGAAGCACCAATATCCTCTATAATCACAAAAAATCAATCCCATAATCTCGGATTGATTTTTATACTTTATTTCAAATTAGCCTGTAGTTCTTGCCAAATTTGCTCGTTTTCTTCTAAAGAGTAGGAGTTAGCTCCTGAAGCCAAAGCATGCCCCCCGCCGTCATGTCGCTTGGCAATCTCATTGATAGGCTTTGTTTTTGAACGCATACGCACACGGTAGTGTCCATCTTCTTGCTCCACAAAGATAGCCCAAGACTGGACCTCTCGGATATTTCCCGGTGTCCCTACGATACTTGAAGTTTCTGCATCACGTAAACTAAACTTTTCCAAAATCTCTTTGCTTAAAATCACGCGCGCTGCACCATTTTCAGAAATTTCAAGGTTTTCATAGACATAGCCTTGCAGGCGTGCGACGTTCATATCAAAGGAAGTCATTTCCCGCCCTAGCGCTGGACGATCAAAGTCATATTCTGCTAACTTACTCGCAAGATATAAAGTTTGGGCTGATGTGGCAGGATAAAGAAAACGCCCCGTGTCTCCAACAATTCCACCATAAAGGAGTCGAGCTGCCTCTGCATTCAACTTTAATCCCTGTGTTAAAGCCAAGTCGGTGATGATTTCTGAAGTGGAACTTCGTGCTGGCTCAACCAGACGCAAGTCACCATAAGCATCGTCATTGGGATGATGGTCTATTTTGATAACATAATCTGCCTCCTTCCAGCGGTCGTCATCAATGCGGGGAGTATTTGCTGTATCACAAATGATACTCAGATAGGAAGTGTCAGACTCTAAATTTACCTGATCCATTACTGCCAAGTATGTCAGTGTTGGTTCATCATATCCAACAGCATAGATTTTTTTTTCAGGAAAATTCTCTCTCAAAATAGCTCTTAGTCCGCACTGTGACCCAAGTGCATCGGGATCTGGATTTTTATGACGATGAATGAGAATCGTATCGTATGCTTTAATTTTTGTAATAATATCTTTCATAATTTCTTTCCTCATGTAATTTGTAAGTTTACGACAGCTTTAGCAATAATGTTATTGATGTAATAAATCTCAATATCCACCACTGCACCTAAACGCGTTTCATTAATGACTTTAGGATAAATCTCCAAAAGGTTATCAATCGCTACAGTCCCCATTAAGTGGAGATTCATTGACTCTAGGATGACATTTCTGCGGCGCCTTTTGTCTAAGGTGCGCTGCACCACTATGGTCACAATTTCTCCCAGCGCAGCACTGGAGATATTTCCCACATTGTTAACCATCAGCGGCTCAACCATAACAGTATATGCGGAGCCTTTTTCACTAATCTTTCTGGACATATCTTCACTAAAGGTATGTGTCACTTGATTTTCTTCTTGACTCCTTTGAAGACTCTCTAAAACCTCAGACTTGGTCACAACACCTGCATAAGTATAGTCCTTATTCACAATAGGCATAATATCATACCCTTCGTGAATCATCTTTTGTGAAATGCTGGCAACAGTCATTTTTTGCTTGGCAACTTCTGGAGAATTCATCAATTTGTTGATCTGCGTGTCCAAGTTTTTGTGAGCAATATCTCGCATAGTCACGACACCAACAACGATACGATGAGGGTTGACAACAGCAAAACGGCTTAAGTTCGTCCGCTTCATGAGCTCCATAAAGTCCTTAACCGTATCTTCTTCTCGAAGAACCGGACGGTGATCGTGGGAGATTTCTGCCACCGTCATGATATCTTTTTTTATCAGTTCATTTGCCAAAGCATGACTGATACGGTTTGCGACTGTAAAAGTATCAGCTGTCGCTCGCAACAGTGGGATGCCCATCTCATTTGCATAGTCAATGACATCTTGATCAACTTCAAATCCTCCTGTGACCAGCACAGCACTCTGCCCATGAAGTGCCATACTCTGAATATCTTTCCGATCCCCAACAATCATCAGACTGTTTTTCATCAGATATTTTTTGACACTTTCGGGTTGCATGGCTCCGATAGAAAAGCGGCTAAACTCGACATCTAAGCCAGCATGTCCCCCAAGAATTTCGGCATTGGCTACTTCTGCTATCTTACCGAAAGTCAGCTTGTTTCTACGCTTTTGACCTTTTATAGAGACTCGAACTGTACCTGAGCGGTCATTGACTGCCACTAAACCACGATTTTCCGCCTCTTTGATGGCCCGATAAGCTGTGCCATCTGCTACGTTTAAATGATTCGCGATACGCCGAACACTGACTTGTTTTCCAATGTCGAGTTTTTCTATATAATTTAGAATTTCTTCGTGTTTAGACATGATCTACTCCTGCTGCTTGATTTCTTTTTATTTCATACTTTTCAAATTCAGATATACGTCCGGTATATTGATTGCTTCCTTTGAAACGCTCTACTCGCCTGTATCCTGCTTTTTTTGCGACCTTAATTGAACTGTAGTTCTTTGTGTCACAGTTGAGCACCATGGCTTTTAGCCCTATTTGCTGGAGGCAAATATCTGTTAAAACTTGCAAGGCCTCAGTCATCAGCCCTTGATTCCAGTAACGCTTATTGAGCACATAGGCGATCTCCGCGACCTCCTCACGTTCAGAAAGTCTGACACACTGTAAGACCCCAATCATCTTTTTCTGATCTTTTAGCTCTATCGCCCACTTTCCCAAAGGTTCTTTCATGAAATGATTGGCGAGGACAAACTGAGTTTGTTCCACAGTACGATGAGGTGGAAAGATAAATTCAAGATTAGCTGCATCAGAACTGTATTCAAACATGTCAGCCGTATCTTTCATGGAAAAAGGCCGAAGCCACAGTCTCTTACTTTCTATCTTCTGATGCTCCGCAAGTCCTACATAGATATTCATTCAGTTCTTTCCAGTTTCTTCTATATTTTTTAATAAGTTTATTATATCACGTTCTTTCCCCTATCTGTGATATAATTTCAGACTGAACTATAATTAGAATACCGTCAAATCCGCATAATCACCAATATTAAAGGCATTTCAATAAAAAAGACCTAAATGAGGTCTAATGAGTTGTTACTCAAACATAGTTAAAAACGTAACCAAGCACCTACCGCGTAACAAAGTTGGCTCTATTCCTGACCTAATTACTCTAATCTGTGATATAATTTCATTACTATGAAGTATAGACGGATAAATCTCAAATTAAAGCACCCGCTTGCTTTTTGGTCTGCCTTTCCTGACCCCAGTGAGCGTTTTTTTTGGTACGATAGTCAAAAGCAAACTTTGATTATTGCGAGTCAGAGACTAACAACAGTTCAAGAAAAGGAGATAAAAAACTATCCTTACGTTTTCTATAGTCAAAGTTTTTTTGAACAGGTGAAGGGTGAGCTTTGGCAAGATATGGGCAATGAAATCATCGCTTTCAAACATTACTACATCCAAACAAAGACAGACTCTTATGTCCTGTCGTGTGATCCCCTTCCCGATATTAAGGACCAAGAGACTGTCCTTCAGCATCATAGCTACGAAGAGGAAGCGCCAGAGTATACGGAGTGGGTAAAACTTTACAAGAAACTTCAAGAAAACATCACTAGCGGAAAAACTGTCAAAATCGTTGCTTCTAGAGAAGTAAAATTTACCAGTCTTACTCCCTTCAATGTTGAAGCAATCCTTGAACGTCTTGTGCAAAACAATCCTGGAGCTTTTATCTTTGCTTATCATAAGTCCGGCAAAACCTTCCTGGGAGCTTCACCGGAAATTTTGGTCCAAAAAACTGGGAATCAGGTGCTGAGTTATGCTTTAGCAGGCACGATGCCCCGTGCTCTTGAAAATGGAGCACAGCTTTTACTGAAAGACTCGAAAAATCTTCAGGAACATCAGATTGTTGTCCAAAAAATTAAAGAAAAATTGTTGGAGAAAGTTTCACAAGTTAAAATTGAGCAAACTGACATAATGACTTTAAAAAATGTTTATCATTTACAAACAGTTTTAAAAGCTAAGGCTGGTGAGCATTCCCTAATCGACTGGACAAAGCATCTTCATCCAACACCTGCGTTAGGCGGTCATCCCAGCCGTGCTGCACTTGACTTTTTACGTGCAAACGAAAAACACGAGCGGGGGTTATATGCTGCGCCTTTAGGGCTCATTGATTCCCAAGGCAACGGCACAATCATCGTTGCGATTCGCTCTGCACTTCTTAAGGATAAAGCCTGTTACGCTTATGCCGGATGTGGAATTGTTGCTGCTTCTGACTGCCAGGCTGAATTTGATGAAACAAAAATAAAACTAAAAACAATACTTGAGGCTCTTTAAGATGAATAATGAATACTTAGCTCCACTTGTTGATGAACTTTATCATTTGGGCGTACGCGAAGCGGTCTTTAGTCCGGGTTCTCGTTCGACAGCACTGGCCATGCTTTTCGAAGAATATGGGAAGTACGACACTTATGTAAATATTGATGAACGTTCTGCTGCTTTTTTTGCTCTCGGTATAGCTAAAGTGCAACAACGCCCTGTTGTGCTTATCTGTACCTCTGGTTCTGCCGCTGCCCACTATCTTCCTGCCCTTACGGAAGCAAAACACAGTCGTGTGCCCTTAATTCTTCTTACAGCCGATCGTCCCAATGACTTGCAGTTTGTAGGCGCTGCTCAAACTGTAAATCAGTCGGAGTATTTCGGAAAATTTGTGAATCATTATGAAGAATTAAGTCGTCCGACTGAGCACAACTTTTGGACATATCCTCGTAAGGTAGCACAGCGTGCTTTTGCAGCTGCAGTCAGTATCCCCTCTGCTGCTGCCCACGTTAATGTACCTGTCAGTGAGCCTTTGATACCTGACTTAAATGCTGAAAATTATCGAAAAGGCAGAAAAAAATTCATCATCAGCAAAGGAAACATTAAGCCGCAATCTATCCCAGAATTAAGCGGTAATGGTATCATTCTTGCTGGTCCAGACAGTAACTCCAATTATCAAGAAGCTCTCATAACATTATCCGAAAAACTCCAAGCCCCTCTTTTGGCTGATCCTCTGTCTAATCTTCGTAAGTATGAACATCCCAACATTATCGACACGTACGATGCTTTTCTGGCCCATCCGCAAGTTTTAAAAGAACTCAAGGTTGATTTTTTCCTACAATTTGGACAAATTCCTGTATCGAAACATGTTTTGCAATTGATTGCTCAAAATGCTGATGCCGAGTACATCCAAGTTGACCCTGCGCTGGATTACCGAAACCCAAGTCAAACAACGACACAGCTAGTCCAAGCAGATGTACCTGCTTTTTGTCAAGAAGTTCCTACTTTAAGCTCTGACAACCACTATCTGAAAGTCTGGCAAAAACTTCAAAAGAAAATGCGTCAAAAACTCCAAACTGTTGAAGGTGAGAGCGCTCCCTTTGAAGGGCACTATATTCAAGTCCTTCAAGCACTTATGCCAGAAAAGGCGCAACTCTTGATTTCTAACTCCATGACTATCCGTAATGTTGACTATTTTTGGCGCAGTCAACATTCTCATGTTCACCTTTTAGGAAATCGTGGGACAAATGGTATTGACGGTCAAGAATCCACCGCTCTAGGTGTCTCCACCAACGGGGTGCCAACCGTTTTATTAACTGGAGACCTTTCCATGCTTCATGATATGAATGGTTTGATTGTTGGAAAAACACAGCAGTTAAACCTGACTATTGTACTTTTTAACAATGACGGTGGGGGTATCTTCCATCATTTGGCACAAAAAGGGCAGCCCCATTTTGATTATCTTTTTTCAACACCTCATGGACTTGATTTTTCTGGCTTAGCTCGTTTAATTGGGCTTGATTATCATCTGGTTGTAGATTATCAAGATTTTGAAGAGCATTTTCGTCAAAGCATTAACTCAGCAGGAATCCATTTACTCGAAATTAAGACGGACAAGGACGTGAGCTTAGAATTACACAAGAAATATACGACTTATGATATTTGAAGATAGGTACATTCAGATTGGCATGAATACTTTTCATGTCAGAATACATGGGCAAGGTAAACCCCTGTTAGCATTGCACGGCTTTAGTCAGTCGGCTCTTACTTGGGAAAATTTATTGCTTCCAGATTATCAAGTTTTTGCTTTAGACTTTATTGGACACGGGAAGTCCAGTAAGCCTAAAACTCTGGAAGCCTATCAGCTTTCAAGCATTCTTCAACAGCTTCAAAAGCTTGTAGAACTGCTTTTTCATGGAGAGGCTTATACTCTCCTCGGCTATTCGATGGGGGGACGAATTGCTCTACAATTCGCATTTCAGTTTCCTGACCAACCTATTGAACAGCTCATTTTGGAATCTGCGGCTCTAGGTATTTCTAATCCTCTGCAGCGTAAAAAGCGGAGGCAGTCTGACCTAGAGCTTGCAGACCAGATAGAAAAAAAGGGAGCGGTCTGGTTTGCGGACTATTGGGGCGCGCTCCCTATCTTCCAAAGTCAACAAAAACTTCCTCAGGAAGTACAATATAAAATCTGGTCCAGCCGTGCCCTAAATGCGCCCCATGCTCTCGCTCAAACTTTGCGAGCTACTGGGCAAGGAAATCTTCCAGACATTTCGCAGAGGCTTCAAGATTTAAATGTAGCTTTACTTTATATTACCGGTGCTCTGGATCAAAAATATAGGCAGATTGCTGAGCAACTCAGTACTTATAAGAGAGTACGGAGTCTTATCGTAGAGGGCGCAGGGCACAACGTACACCTCGAACTGCCTCAGCATTTTAACTTAATCTTATCCAACTCTTTGCCAGGTAGAACCATGCTATAATGAATAAGGTAGAATACTAAAAGGAGACAAACTATGTCAAAATATAACTGGCTTGCTTTAGACCGCAAGTATGAAGATGTCATTTACGAAACTTATAACGGTATTGCGAAAATTACGATCAATCGTCCTGAAGTACGTAATGCGTTTCGCCCTAAAACAGTGGTGGAACTTATCGATGCCTTTACTGTAGCACGTGACGACACTTCGATTGGTGTCATTGTTTTGACAGGTGCTAACCACGGTCAAGGTGAAGACAAGGAAGCTTTCTGTTCTGGCGGCGACCAAAAAGTCCGTGGCGACGGTGGCTATGTTGGTGAAGATCAAATCCCTCGTCTTAACGTCTTAGACTTGCAACACTTGATCCGTATCACACCAAAACCTGTTATTGCTATGGTCAACGGTTTTGCTATCGGTGGTGGGCACGTTCTCCACATCGTTTGTGATTTAACAATTGCTTCTGAAAATGCTAAGTTTGGTCAAACGGGCCCACGTGTTGGTTCTTTTGATGCTGGTTATGGTGCTGGACTCTTGGCTGCTATGGTTGGCCAAAAGAAAGCACGTGAAATCTGGTTCCTCTGCCGTCAATACACTGCACAAGAAGCAATGGATATGGGCATGGTAAACACTGTTGTACCTTTTGATCAACTTGAAGACGAGACAGTTAAATGGGCCGAAGAAATGCTTGCCTTGTCACCAATGGCACTTCGTATGCTTAAAGGCTCAATGAATGCTGCAACTGATGGACTTGCTGGCTTGCAACAATTTGCCGGTGATGCAACGCTCATGTACTACCTCAGCGATGAAGCCAAAGAAGGGCGCGATGCTTTCAAAGAAAAACGCAAACCTGACTTTGATCAATTCCCTAAATTCCCATAAGCTATGAAATGGTTAAAAGAACAGGCTGAAAAATCGCCAAATAAACTTTTCTTAAATCAACTGACTTTTAAAGAAGTCTACGATAAAACTGTTCAGACAGCCCAACATTTAAACAAAGAAACAGCTAGGCACAACCGCCTAGCTCTTCTTTCAGAAAATTCGCCAGAGATGGCAATTGTGCTCTTTGCGCTGTTGGCTTTGGATAAGGAAGTCCTCTTGCTCAACACCCATCTTACAGCTAATGAACTTCGAGAGCAACTGACTGAACTTGATGTGGAACTGCTGATTGCTTCGGACCAGCAAACCTATCCAGCAGACTTGTCTTTCTCTGATATCCATTCTTTAGAAACCAGCAGAGCTGTGCTCAATTGGCAGCCAGCCCCAGAGAAGATTGCTGTAATCATGAACACCAGTGCGACAACTGGAAAGTTCAAATCTATTCCTATAACTTGGAAAATGATTGCGGCCCATGTGGCTGCTTCTGCAGCAACCATGGGCGTTCTTCCAGAAGACAACTGGCTTGTCGTTCTCCCCATGTTTCATGTCAGTGGTCTATCCATCATCATGCGCAGCCTCTATAATGCCACTCAGGCCACCATATGTGCTTCTTTCGATGAGGAAGAGTTGATTAAACTGATTAATAACAGCTCGGTCAACATGGTTTCCATGGTACCGACCATGCTTAAACGTGTTCATGAAAAGATTGCTGCCAAAAGTCTTCGTGTCCTCTTATTAGGAGGGGAATTTATTCCGCAGCCTTTGATACAGGCATGTTTTGCACAAGGTCTACCTGTCTACAAGACTTACGGGATGACCGAAACTTTTTCCCAGTCTGTTACCTTCAACATTTTGGAGCATCCAGACAAGCTGACTTCGGTCGGTCAAGCACTTCCTGGCGTAGAGATTGAAATTTTAAATCCTGATGCTGATCAGGCTGGCGAAATACATCTAAAATCGCCAATGCTTATGAAAGGCTATCTTAATCAAGAGGACGTTCATCTATTCAATACAGGGGATATTGGCTATCTTGATAAAGACAATTTCCTTTATATTCTCAATCGTCGTAAAGATATCATTATTTCCGGTGGAGAAAATATTTATCCCAAAGAGATTGAGGATTTACTCTATAGCTTAGAGGGCATTGTCGAATGTGCGCTTGTCCCGCAGGAAGACGAAACTTGGGGCCAAGTGCCACTTCTTTTCTACGCTGGAGCGCCCGATATACAAGAAATTACAAGCTTTTTGAGTCAACGTCTGGCCAAGTATAAACTGCCGCGTCAAATTATCAAAATGAATGCTCTACCCAAAAATGCCTCAGGCAAAATCCTTAGGAAAAATTTAAAACATGAAGCTTAGATCGATTAGTTTGAATCACGTCCAACTTCCGATGAAGTTTAACTTCAAGACAGCCAAAGGTGAGCTGAAGCAGCGTGACACCATTATTATCATTGCCGAAGACGAAACCGGCCATCAAGGGTATGGTGAATGTGTAAGCTTTACTACACCTTTTTACACGCAAGAAACATTTGAAAGCTCATGGGAATACTTGGCGCAGACTTACATTCCAAAAGTAATGGCGACACACTTCACGCATCCCTTTGAGATTCATGCGTTTTTTGAGCAGCCCTTGCCGATGGCAATGGCGGGTTTGGAGAATGCCTTGCTGGACCTTTATTACAAAGTCCAAGGAAAAAATACAATCGCTACCCTTTTTCCTGAACCATTGACAGAAACTTTATCCCGTGGGGCCGTCTTGGGCGATATGCCTTTTGAGCAGCTTCCTAGCAAAATCGAGGCCTTAATCGCTCAAGGTGTGGAAAGAATAAAGCTTAAAATTAAACCCGCAGATGGTTTTGAACGCGTCCAATATGCTGTGGAGCATTATCCTCAGCTCCAATGGGCTGTTGATGCCAACCGTTCTTATGCCCTTGAAAATATCGAAGCGCTGATAAAGCTCGATCAATTTGGACTTGTCTGCGTTGAAGAGCCTTTTGCTACTGATAATCTCGAAGATTATAAAGACATTTTTCCGCAGCTTTCAACACCTATCTGTTTTGATGAAAATGTCCAAAGTTGGAGTGATTTACAGGCTCTTTCTCAACTTAAGGGGAAAACCATGCTCAATATCAAAATTGGCCGCTTAGGTGGACTTTATCAAACAAAAGAAGCTATCGCCTTTTGCCGGAAAAATAACATTTCCTTCTGGATTGGCAGCATGGTCGAAAGTGGTATTTCTAAGATATTGCATACACAACTGGCCACTTTAAGCGACAATGCCATGCCAGGGGATTTGTCAGATTCGTCCTATTATTTTACGGAAGATTTGATTCTACCAGAGATTAAATTTATTGAAGGTAAGATGAACAGACCGCGTGGCAAGGGCTTGGGTGTATCTATCAATCAGGCAGCACTTGAGCATTACACCGTGAAAAAGGAGATTTTTACATGACTTTGATTGAACAACTGGGTATTCAAAAGCTGGTTTTAACCCCAACAGGTTTTACTGCTCAAATGCCTTTAGGAGACTTTCACGCGCAACCTCAAGGTTTCTTAAATGGTGGTGCAACGCTGGCCTTTGCTGAGGTTGCTGCTGGTATGGCAAGTAATTTCTTGCTTGACGATAAACATTTTGCTGTCGGCCAAGCGGTCAATGGCAATCATTTGAACCTAACTAAAGCAGCAGGAATCCTCTTTGCTCAAGGTCTTCTTCTGCACAAAGGTGGGCGTACACATGTGTGGGAGATGAAGTTTACAGATGCGCGTGAGGTTTTAGTGGCACAAGTCACTGTGACCAACGCTATTGTGGAAAAAAGATATGAATAAAGACAACGTAATATTTGCAGAATTGGTGGACGTAAATGAGGCCGAACTTGCGGATATCAATCAATTAATTATCGACACTTGGGCTTATCAAAAATAAAACACAAAAAATGAGAGATTTCTATCTCATCCAAAAGTCTAGCTTTTAGGAGTCACTACATTAAACATATGATTCCCTATCTTTTTCCTTCATCCACTTCACAAAGTAACCTCACTGTTATATTGTTAGCTCCCGCCATATTCGTAGAATAATTGTCTCCTAATCCAAAAGGATTTTAAAAAATTAAGACAGCTAAAGTGTGCTAAGATTTAAAGTAAATATATTTTTAGTATGAGACTGCAGCTCATGAAAAACATTGGATATGGAGGAAAGCAGAGGGTGAAGAAAAAACATTTTAAAAAAATAGTAACTAGTCTCGTCACCACAACAGTACTATTTTCATCACTAGTCCCCTCAGTAGTGGGGGTAGCTCAGAGTCAAGTTATTCCAGAAGTAACTGAAGAGGTAACTCAAGTTAATGAGACAAGTCTAAATTTAGGTAAAAAAAGCTTTGAAGATTTCTTACTTAGGAAAGGAATTCATGATATTAAAGAAATTTCACAAGAAGATGGAGAAAAGCTACTTGATGAATATGCAAATTTACTCGATAGACAGAGACTTGCGCCTGTAGCTGCGGCGGCGGCTGTTGCCTCACTTATTTGGGCAGGGATTAATATTGGTAAAAGTTTTTATTCTGCGGGTAGATATGCAGCTATGCAAGCGTTGAGTCGTCGATGGACGACACGTACTGCATATAAAAGAAATTCAAAACCGTATTGGTTTACCATCAGCACCATTAGCTTTTGGGCAGCCTTAGGCTTTGATGACTTTATGTATGGACGATGAGCTATGGATACGTTTTTTTCAATCCTATCGGATATTACACAATTTCTCTTAGCTCTCGGTGTTTTGTCGTTAGCCCTTGACTTCAGCCGAGCAAAAAGAGAGCTCAGAGACATAAAGCAGATTTTATTAGAAAAAGAAGCTAAAAACAGAAAATAACAAAAAACAGGAGGTGGTTCTTAATCCTAAGAATTATCTCCTGTTTTTTAATCGTTTGTATCTTTCTTTATGGGAAACAACCAGCTTCTTCTGATGAACTTAACTACAATCAGTTCAAAATGTTCTGGTAATCATAAATATCAGTTTGGCCTGCATGTTTGTGCTGCCTTTTAAGTGCTGCTTGAAAAGCGGTGTTATCTTGGGACAAGATTTTAACTTTGTCAATCAGTGCCTGTGCATTATCTTTACTGAAAATATTTTCTGTAGCGGTATAGCGCTTATTGTGCACGACATTATCGAAAGCTAAAATCAACTGATTGTGTTCAAAAGCTTGCCGGATGATATTTTCCATTTCATTAGCATGATTGATATCTAAGTAGAAACTGTTATTTTTCAGAGACTTTCTGATGTCTTCATCACCAACATTAGGATAAACACTGACATTATTTCTATCTTCATAAGCCATCAGAGAAGGACTCATCGTGGTTCGTGCTGCAATATGAAAATGAATTTCGGGCAGTGCTGCAACTATAGTTTCCAGCGCTTCAATTTCTGCAGAGTTAGTGAAAATAAAGGCTTCTGAACTTAAGGAACTACGATTTTTAAGAGGATAGAGGTAGCCCAGTTGCATAAGTTCTGTGTTCAGAGATATTCCCTCCAACTGACTCATGATTCTCTCAAATTCCGCTCTGTCTTGAATAACAATCCGTTGGGTTGCATTATTAGTATCATCAAGAATGCTTCTCATATTACCAGGAATATCTTCTGAAGTTTCCTGCCAAAAAAGAGTATGGGCAAAGTTTTTTTCAGGATTGAGCGCTTTAAGGCGATTGATAATAAAGAAGGGGCGCCCCAGATTGTTGTAGAAAATCTCATCACTTTCTATATGCGCTATTTCCATGAAGAAAAGAATGAAGGCATTGAAGTTTTCAAAAACATGGTGCTTTCCTTCATGATTAACCTGGACTGTACCCGTGACGTGATTTTCTAAAATAACTTCACGTCCTTCATCATCAAAATAAGTCGTCAAAGCCATGTTGCCATCTGAGTAAGTACGCTTTCCATAACGTTCTCCAAACTGATTATACATATCTATTTGACGCACACGGCCAGCATCGTTATACCATTCGACAGTTGAAACTACTCTATAGTCATTTTCACGCTTACTGTACTTGATGTGCCCCATTTTTTTATAGCCTTCAAAAATTTCAGCTTGTGTGCTGTCCCCTCTTATTTCCCAATAGAAAGGGACCTTGACTTCGTTAAAAAAGAGTGGTTCTGGTCGAGCATCAGCATCCAGTTGATGATTTTTTTGCATGCCCGTAAAATAACCAACGGGAGTTTGGACATGTTCAGGCATAAAGCCATTTTCTTCCAGAACAATGGTGGTGTGTGTAAAACCTGCCTGGCGTAAAGAATGTTCCAAGTCAAAAGCTTGGGCATTATAATTTTCAAATAAGTTAATCATTGTTTTATTACCTCTTGTTCGAGTTTCAACCACATTTTTTGAATCTCCTCTGTCAAATATTTTTTGGCAATATCATAGGATGATTGGGAAATGAGGTGAAGTGCTGCTTCGTCTTTTTCCTGCATGGCGATAATAGCCCGAGTAATGTCTTCAACAGCTTTGGAGCGATTATTTTTGTCATAGTCCAACAAGTAACCGTTTTGCCCTGGATGAATAAACGTTTGGTTACCGTAAGGAACATCAAATCCAATCATGCCAAGTCCTGATCCTACTGCTTCAAGTAAGGTCAGACCAAAACCTTCTGAAGTTGAAGTCGCCACATAAGTTTGATAGTTCTTATACACATCCGTCAAATCATGTTGTCCCATGAGACAAATATAACTTTCCGCGCCTAAATCCTTAATTAACTGGCGCAAAGCTGTTCCTTCACCTCCATAGCCATAAATATCTAAAGTTAAGTCCTTAATCTTCTTACGTGCTTCCACAACTGCTTTAATCTGCCAATCTATGTGTTTCTCAGCAGCAAGTCTTGAAGCTGTAATCAAACTATTTTTCTTACGGACACTCGCTTTTTTCAATTCGTCAATAGAACCTACAGGGAGAGTATAAATGGTAATTTCTCCCTTATTATATTTCTTAAACTGGTCCTCAATGACTTCTTTTTGTCGTTCAGTAGCTGTGATAAAGAAATCAATAACAGAAGCATTTTCAAACTGATAGTCATAGAAATTATTCCAAAGAATTTGCTTATCCGTCGTAAACGACTCACTGAAATGCTCCGCATGAATGACGATACCAACTTTTGCTGGCCCTGAAGCCCTGATAATTTGTGGTCCCATGCCCGTAGAACGATCAATAATCAAGATGTCCTGTTCCGTCAAGTCAAGACACTCCACAAAATACTGGATTAGCGCCTCCTTAGAGTAAATGGTCCGGTCACTGAAAATATAGAGGGATTCCTTGCCATTGATTAATTCATCGTAAGCCACCGAGCCATTTTCATTGAAGAAACGTCGCTGATAAATATTTGCCTGATTATTCACAGGTTTAAAGTACTCGCTAAAAGTCTTCGTGTAAGTGTAGTAATCCCGCTGAATTAGCTTGCCAGCAACGACAATCTCTGTACGATAGACTTTATCCTTGTTCTTTTTATCCAAGAAAGCAGTCATCCTCATGTGATTATCGTTAAAGCTGTAGGTAATTTGTGTTTCCCCTTCCTCCACCTTATCGGCGGCCTTGGGAAAAGTCGCTTCCAAATCTTGTCTGCCGAAACGAGTAGGCGAAATCTTTACATCTGTAAAATAGCCATAGAGCCAAATGATTTCACCATCATCAAACCCAATATTTTCCGTCATAGGCTGAAGATTTTCGAGAAAGAGATCCGTAAAAATAAATTGAGCATCCTGCTTGTTTTTCTTAAAAATATTCGAACGGTAGGCTTGGGCATATTCTACACCGGAACTAGCCCAACCGATACCATGATTAAAATTGTAAATAGTCATACACTACATCATCCTATTCTTACTTCAAAAAGAGAGCTTTTTCAATCTCAATTATAAGACTTTTCGTAAAATGTCCATCGGTGATTAAAGCACCTACATCTTTCACATTTTCGATGAGTTTTTCATACTCTTCTTCATTCATCTTTTCCACGATTGAGACAACTTCTTCCAAACTTCCAGCCACAAAACCAAGACCATTACGTTGTACAAAATCTGCCTTCGCAAAGCCTTTAGGCACAATAACAGGAAGACCTGCTGCCAAATAAGTTGAAAATTTAAAATGATTAACAATCTGGAAGTACGCTTTGTCAAAGTGCTCATCTTCCATATCATCTTCTGTCCAAACTAGACCAATTCCCCCTTCATTAAGCGAACGCATCAGTTGATCATCGTGCATCCAGCCTTTGAGTTCAACATTTCCCACCGCCTCAACTGTTCCTTTCGAATATGCTTCCAGCAAGATATTACTGGACCAGTTTTTGATAAACGGATAACGTCGAACACCTCCAGCAAACTTAATTTTTCGCTGAAAAACCGGCTTCGCCTCAAGAGTGATACTGCTTGTATGGTCCCAAATTTCTTGGATCAAAACGGGTGTTTCTAAACCAAAATTGATTAAGATTTTATGCATCTTTTCAGAAGGCAGAATTACTAAATCTGCTTGATTATAGAGCTCAATATAGTATTTCATCAGATAAAAGTTGGGTTTAAACATGAGCGGAATGAAGTCGTGAGTGAAAATTACTACTTTTTCTACACGATTTTTTAACTGCTCAATCAAGACTTTGTCAAATTCAAAACCAGACCAGGACGGCAGTTGCACCACGGCTAATTCGCCGCCCTGTACGGGAGCTAGAAAACCTTCTATACGTTTCCAGCGTTCCATATCCGTATCACGTCCTGAATCATGAGCAACGATTGCAATTTCTTTAAAACCCATTGTTTTAGCAATATTTGTCGTCATATGTTGAGCAATCTGTGCAGTTGAAACAGCTGAATGCCCATAAAAATTAGTAATAAATTTATTCATAAAATTAAATTCCTCATTCTGTATTCGCAAGAATAGTGATAAACTTCTGGAAGTTCTTTCCTTGAAAACATATCCTACCGTTCTTACTCCCATCATTTTTTAGAGTAATGTCAGATAAGTTTCCACATTCCGTTTCTAGATTTACAACTGTTCCTAAAAGGCCAAATAAACCACAAAGTCCGCAATTGCGGACTTCTTGGTTATTGAAGCTTAGTTTTGCTCCTGCTCTTTATCATCCTTTTTGCGTTTTTTACCCGCAACAAGGGCTGCCGCAAGGATAGAGAAGCCTGCAAAGGTTGCTCCTAGAGCATTTTCATCACCAGTCGCTGGTAATTTTTGACCTATACTGTTCCCTGGATTTCCAAAGTCTGGCTGTACTTCGTTTGTTAAGCTATCAGACATTGAAGTTGAGATTGACTCTGTCGCTGATGTTGACTCGCTTATCGATTCGGAAGGATAGTCAGAGTTTGACACTGAATCTGATACAGACTCACTTTCTGACACGCTTACTGATAACGATTCGCTTTCTGAGCCGATATCAATCAATGAAAGAAGCGCTGATTCTGAACTTGATTCTGAACCGCTCGTTGAAGTACTCAGAGAGCCTTCTGGAGTCATTGATGGAGTGATTGGTCTGAATGACATGAACTCTGAGGATGATTCGGAAAGACTTGCTGAGGTACTCAGAGAACCTTCCGGAGTCATTGACGGAGTGATTGGTTTAAAGAAATCGTATTCAGAATCTAAAGCAGATTCAGACATAGAGGCAGAGATGGAACTAGATTCTGATGCTTCCACAGAAATTGACTCTGAGGATGATTCGGAAAGGCTTGCTGAAGTACTCAGAGAACCCTCCGGAGTCATTGACGGAGTAATTGGTCTGACTGCTGGAGCCAATGATGGAGTGACTGGCTTAAAGAAATCGTATTCAGAATCTAAAGTGGATTCAGATAGTGAAGCGGAGATTGAAGCGGACACTGAACTTGACTCAGTTTCTGAAAGCTCCATTGATGTCGATGCCGACTCGGACTCTGAAAGGGAAGCAGAGATTGAACCGGATACCGAACTTGACTCAGATTCGGAGACTTCTACTGAGGTCGATGCTGACTCGGATTCGGAGAGCTCTACTGATGTAGATGCCGATTCTGATTCAGAGACTTCCACTGAGCTTGACTCTGACTCAGAAAGGGAGGCAGAAATTGAAGCGGATACTGAACTTGATTCGGATGAGGATTCAGATTCGGATACTTCTACCGAAGTTGATGCTGACTCGGATTCAGAGACTTCCACTGAGCTTGATTCCGAATCGGAAAGTGAAGCGGAAATCGATGCGGACACTGAACTTGATTCGGATGAGGATTCAGATTCGGATACTTCTACCGAAGTTGATGCTGACTCGGATTCGGAGAGC
>NZ_DKXK01000086.1:17146-18167 GCF_002492185.1 Lactococcus sp. UBA7128 | reverse complement strand
CTCAGAAAGGGAGGCAGAAATTGATGCAGAGACTGAGCTTGACTCTGATGATGAGTTAGATTCGGAGAGCTCCACTGATGTTGAAGCTGACTCGGATTCGGAGAGCTCTACTGATGTAGAAGCAGATTCTGATTCAGAGACTTCCACTGAGCTTGATTCTGAATCGGAAAGTGAAGCAGAAATCGATGCAGAGACTGAGCTTGATTCGGATGAGGATTCGGATTCTGATACTTCTGCTGATGTAGAGGCGGACTCTGATTCGGATACCTCTACTGATGTTGAAGCTGACTCGGATTCTGATACTTCCACTGATGTTGAAGCGGACTCGGATTCTGATAGCTCCACCGATGTAGATACGGATTCGGATTCAGAAAGTTCTACTGAGTTTGACTCTAACTCGGAAAGGGAAGCAGAAATTGAAGCGGATACTGAACTTGATTCTGATGAGGATTCTGATTCAGAGACTTCTACTGATGTAGAGGCTGACTCGGATTCTGAGAGTTCTACCGATGTAGAAGCTGACTCGGATTCGGAGAGCTCTACTGATGTAGATACCGACTCGGATTCAGAGACTTCCACTGATGTAGAGGCAGATTCGGATTCTGAGAGCTCCACTGATGTAGAAGCGGATTCGGATTCAGAAAGTTCCACTGATGTTGATGCAGATTCGGATTCTGAGAGCTCTACCGATGTAGATGCGGACTCGGATTCTGATAACTCCACCGATGTAGAGGCGGATTCGGATTCAGAAAGTTCCACTGAGCTTGATTCGGAATCGGAAAGGGAGGCAGAAATTGAAGCGGATACTGAACTTGATTCGGATGAGGATTCAGATTCAGAGACTTCTACTGATGTCGATGTGGACTCTGATTCGGATACTTCTACTGATGTGGATGCGGACTCTGATTCGGATACTTCCACTGATGTTGAAGCTGACTCGGATTCAGAGACTTCCACTGAGCTTGACTCTGACTCGGAAAGGGAGGCAGAAATCGATGCGGATACTGAACTTGATTCGGAT
>NZ_DKXK01000086.1:0-16812 GCF_002492185.1 Lactococcus sp. UBA7128 | reverse complement strand
GGATACTTCTACCGAAGTTGATGCGGACTCTGATTCGGAGAGCTCTACTGATGTAGATGCCGATTCGGATTCTGAGAATTCCACCGATGTCGATGCTGATTCGGATTCAGAGACTTCCACTGAATTTGATTCGGACTCGGAAAGTGAAGCGGAAATCGATGCAGAGACTGAGCTTGACTCTGATGATGATTCAGATTCGGAGACTTCTACCGAAGTTGATGCAGACTCAGATTCGGAGAGCTCTACCGATGTCGATGCGGACTCGGATTCAGAGACTTCCATTGATGCAGAGGCTGATTCTGATTCAGAAAGTTCCACTGAGCTTGATTCCGAATCGGAAAGGGAGGCTGAAATCGAGGCAGAAACTGAACTTGACTCTGATGATGAGTTAGATTCGGAGAGCTCCACTGATGTAGAAGCTGACTCTGATTCAGAGAGTTCCACTGAGCTTGATTCCGAATCGGAAAGGGAGGCAGAAATTGAAGCGGATACTGAACTTGATTCGGATGAGGATTCAGATTCGGAGACTTCCACTGATGTAGAAGCAGATTCTGATTCAGAAAGTTCCACTGAGCTTGATTCTGAATCAGAAACTGAACTTGATTCTGAAAGCTCAGCTGATGTTGATGCGGATTCTGATTCGGAAACCTCCACTGATGTAGAAGCTGACTCTGATTCAGAAAGTTCCACTGAGCTTGATTCTGAATCGGAAAGGGAAGCAGAAATTGAAGCAGAAACTGAACTTGATTCTGAAAGCTCAGCTGATGTTGATGCTGACTCAGAAGCAGACTCTGAAACCATGGCTGACTCGGATGACGATGCGGACTCAGATTCGGAGATAACGATTGAGAGTGATTCGGATTTGTCTAGCGAGTCGCTTGTTGATGCAATTATTGATGTTGATTCAGATTGAGAAACGGATGTCGAAATTGAAGCGGAGACAGATTGTGATTCAGAAACTGATGCAGAAACAGATTGCGATTCGGACTGCGATACCGATTGGGATTCGGATATTGAAAGAGAAGCGGATTCAGATGTGGAAAGAGAACCTGAGCTTGAATAAGATGCCGAAAGTGAAGCCGACAAGGACTCTGAGCTTGATACTGACACTGACTCTGAACCACTTTCAGATTGTGAAACTAGGGCTGACTCAGATGCTGACAAAGACCCCGATGCAGAGGAGGATTCCGACTGTGAAGCGGACACGCTCATGGATTCTGAACCTTCTGGGCTGAACACGTAAATCACTTTATTGTGTTCTGTTGTCGTGTCTGTGATTTCTGTTGTAGTTGGTTGCGTTACCCCTTCAGGCAAGAATGAATTCCCGTCTTCCAGATAAGTATAACCTTCTGGGACGTTAGTCTTCGTATAAAGCTCTGACGTCCAATCGATGGTATTGCCCACGTTAGCCGGAACATTAGCTGACCCAGCTATCTCGCTCCCTACTTGATTTGAAGATGATGATACAGGTAAACCAGAGATGACATCAATGTAGGTGTAGCTTACATTTGGATTAGCATCACCATAAACATAAACATTATACTCGTTGGTAGTCCCTTCTTGAGGAACTACTGCATAGTTTGCCTGTCCCCACTGATCACCATTATCGACTGTAGAAGTTCCATCACCACTTGGTTGTCCCTCGGTTCCTGTTGGAACATCCTTAGAAATTTGTGTTGTTTCATCATTCGCACCAATAGCCCACTTATAACCGGCTGGCATGTTATCAATCGCATACTTCTTATTAACCAAGTTGATGGTCTGTCCGATATAGTTTAAATCATTTGAAACAGGAATTGTGGTTGAACCCACTGTCTTCCCACGTTGATCCACATAATTTAATTTGATTTCACCCACAGAAAGAGCATTGGTTTGAAGCTCACGTGTGTTGCTAGTTAAAATACTAGAATCTGCTGTTCCATCTGTTACTGTGGTTACACCATTTTTATAAGTTAATTGTCCAACAGTTCCTGTAGCATCCGGAGTATTTGGTGAAGCATTCACTCCCTTCCAACTACTAACAGAAGAATTATTAAGTGTAAACGCACCAGCACCTTGGATGAGACGCCCAGCAGCATTTTCACCAGTAGAATTTTTAATTGCAAAATTCAAGGCTTTAGGTGAGGTAAACTCTACTTTTGCAGACGCCGAATTAACATTAATAAGTGCACCTGCATTCCATTGATTGACTTCAATCACAGCGTTTGCCGCGAATGAAACACTTTGGTTTCGATTGATATAAGCAGCACTGAAGGATTGTGTAGCTCTAGGAATGCTTAAACGAAAATTCTGTCCAAAAACCCATTTAGCATCTGCCGCTGCTCCCTCACCTCCATGCATAAAACGCTGCCAGCCATCTTGAGTCCAAGAAACGTTGTCACCTGCAATAATACCATTAGTATAATTATAAAATGCTGGATAGTTAATATTAATCCCCACTTCTGCTTTAGCATCAAAGCTAGAGCCATCCCCCATTGTGATAGTATTACCATATCCAGGGGAATTAGGATTACTATTATAATTATCAAACCAAAAGACGGAATCATCACCGTCAGCATTTACATCAGGCCGGAAATAATCAAGCGACGCTCCGTTGGCAACCTCAATCTTGGTGATACCACGCGTAATCTCATGATTCATGCGGAAGACATTGCTACCTGAGAAAACTGCCTTGCCGTAATTGACGTTGACCGCGTGTATAGCAACTTTGCTAGAGTCAGTGTCGCTTTCGTTAGAGATGCTGACATTATTTATATTCGCAGTCAAAAGTGGACCATTAGCCCCCCATTGACTCGCACCTCCATCAAGCAAGCCACGTTCAGCCTCACCATAAGGAAAGCCTTGAATAACTTTCATATTGGTAAACGTAATCGTTGTTGCTTTACTTGTCACATTAGATAGTCCAAAACTTTTTTGGTGAAGGTTCAATGTATGATTATTCCCTTGAATTATTACATCATTACCTTCATTACGTAGCTGAAAATTCGAACCATCAACCGATTCAATATTATTTTGGATATCAATATAGCGTATAGTCTGATTATTCCATGCAGAAACAAGCTCTGCAAATGTTGATACAGCGGCATAAGTGCCATCAGCCTGTGCTTGTGCCTTATATTGTGCATCATTGATTACTTGATCAGGCGTAGCAACATTAACTGACGTTGGTGATTTAATATTATTCGCATTGTCAGTCAAGATGTTTTCAAAATCTGGGCGGTTGCTGTCAGGGTCTACAGCAACAGAGTTAGCCTTGCCCCTCTCATCACTTTCCAGAGCCTTTAAGGCGGGCAATTTGAAGTTCGTTTTTGAAGCATTAGTGTCTTTCACCGAAGCAAGTGCAGTCAGATCTGTCCCCGCAGCTCCGCCTCCCAAAATACTAATACTCGAAATCGTTGCATACAACCAACGTTTCTTCGACTTGTACATGCGATAGCGCAGCTTTGGCTCCGAGGTTTTCAGTTTTAAATTTTCTCTTTTACTTCTTTGTTTTTTCCTCATAGTCATTTTTACCTTTTCACTTTCATTATTTGGGCAATTATTACTCCTTATCAATTCCCAGAAAGGGCTTGATTTTATTCAGATGGCTTTCAACATGTGCTGCAGTTCCCAAATAAAAATCATCATCATCATCTGGAGTCAAAACAATCTCATGATAAGTGGAATAATCATGGCTATTGCAAGACTCACAGCAATAAGTGTCGCTATCAACTTTTTGTTACTGGCATCCTCTTCGATATCGTTAATGATACGGTCTGATTCTGCTTGAAACAATTGTTCAATTTCTACCTGCAGTTGTGTCATCTCTTTCAAAGATGTTTCCTGCTGTTCTTCCGAAATTTTTGGCATTTTGTAGCACCTCTTTTAGCTTTACAAACCTGGCATTTTTTCATACCTATGCGCTTTTAATGTTACACTTAAATTAATATTAGATGTTTAAAAGTAATATTAAATACATTATATCACACAAAGGTTACATTTAGATAACGAAAAGCAAGTTTTTTCAGTGTATTAGTTTCGCCTCTTGTTCTTCTATTTTTGTAAAGCTAAAAGAAGCATTTGAATTTCATAGGCTGTAAGTAAATCTGTTGTATTTTTGATATCTGTTTGAATCTTCTTGTCTGGAAAATATGTATGTAATATTTCAGGCAAGGACTGAAATTCTATACTGAATTTTGCAAAATCTACTCCAGTCTTAATTTCAATAAGTCCATCCTGTGTTTCAAGTTTATCAATGATGGCTGAGAGCACCGCCTGAAAATCCGTTTTTTGGCTCACAAAAAGGAGCAGGTTGGCGGTATTATCCGAAACCATGATACTTTCCCGGTCGGAGCTATGAACACGCAGCTGAAACTTTTCACTTGGAGTTTGACATTTTATAAATGTTAAACCTTCTCCTCTTTCCACCTCAACACTGTCATTTTCTACTTTTTCCATCAATATAATGTCATAAAAAACCAGCTTTTCATGCTTGATATTATTGAGATTAATACTATAGTGGGCAGCGTTATGTGGATACTGAAAGGTAAAATGTAGTTCTTCAAAATACTGTGTTGCAGTAATTTGACCAAACTGGTCACGAAAATCGATGTTTACGCGAAATTGATTTTTCGGATTTTCTTGGATAAAGAAGATTACTTCATAAGTTTTACCCGGCTTCAGCAGCGGCAAGAGTGGAGCAGCACGGTCTTCCCCATAGCTCCCCTTGGAATGCCAAGCCTTGATAGTCGTACCCACGGGCATCATGGGTGATGAAAAAGTCACTTGATGAGATTCTAGCGTGATTTCTGAACCATAATTGTAAGCCTGATTGAAACGTTTCCCCCATTTGATAAGTGCAGTATCTGCCATAAGAACTCCTTATAATCTAAAGTCAATATCACGCCCATATTTATTGAGCAAGACGTTACGGTATTGTTTGATAAACCAACTGTTGATGCCGGGAGAGTTGTCATTGTGACGGCCGATAAATCCCTTATAGAGTAAGGTGGCTTTAGAATTCGTGCTTTTGAGTTTTTCAACCAGCATCGAAAAGGCCTTATGGTCATAGTCATCCTGCTTCATATAAGCCAAGGCAAAGGTCGTCGAGTCATAATTGCCTTTTGAAAACTTATCCCAGAATTTTTGGTCCAAGCTCTCCGCATTGGCAGTTGTTGAGCTGCCACCATGATGAAGAACCATGTCCAATGACGTGCCCCACATTTCAGGTCGATTAATACGTTCATTGAGCGCTATCGTGCCAATATTAGCCAAGGGTTTACCCACAATAACCGCCGCCGGCGACAAATCCGCCGCATAATAAAGCGCTCCAAAAGTCCCCATGGAAAGTCCTGATAAAATCAAGTCTTGATTGCTAAAACCCAACCACTCTAGCTTATCTTGAATAAACTGAGAAATCTGCGCTTCAAACTCTGAACTTCCAAGGTAAAAATTTCCTCCCTCAAGTCGAGGATCTCCAAGCAGAATAAACGGACCTCCCATATTGGCCATCATGCCACGTCCTTCCATCCCTTCGGCTGAGCGATAACCCGAGAAATAAACCGACAAAGGAGGCTTCATATCCCCGGGATGAAAATAACAGTTGACTTCTTCATTTCTAACCTGTCTGTCAATTAAAGTTGTGGCGCCTGAAAACATCACGGACTTGTCGTTGAGATATTTTCGGAAATGAATATTACCAACCTGTATTTCTCCCTGTCCCCCCTTAGCATAAAGCCCTATACTGGTATATACTGTATGTTCAGTATCATTATGAACAATGATTTCTTGATTTCTAAACTGCTGAGGACTCCCCTTGATGACCTTGATAATGTTATAGTGATTTTTTTCAAGAACATAGATTCGATATTCCAGCTCCAAGTCACCTTTAACGACGGTGTCTTCTGGATAGAAAGCAAGTTTGTCTCCTGCTCCAAAATCTACGCTGTGCCTGCGCCAGTGCAAAATTTCTGAAAATTCGGGTGTAAATTCCCCCATCAGCTGCATATAACTGTTTCCAAACTTAGTGGACTGCCCCTTAAAACCTTCAGATACAGCCACCATTTCAGGTTTGACCTTGTATCCCATTTGTCCGATGGATAAATCCCATACTTTTTCCCGAAGGCTTTCCAAGCTGTCTTCTTTTGTCCGGTAGGGATGCGCAAACTTCTGTTCCAAAATTTGTTCTTGATGGGGACTAATCTCCGCTTCTGCATCATAGAAAATCTGATAGGCCGGGAACTGAGCCAGCTGCAAGGGAAAGGAGCGCAAAAGCAAGGCATCCGCCCCTAATATAAAGAGGGAGCGGTTGTGCTTGGGGTTAAATTCCCCCTCTACAAAAAATCTCTCCCCTGCTTCATCAGCCATCAAGTCATAGTTTCCCGGTAAATAAATCACATGGAATTTTTCTTTTATAGCTTCTGAAAAAGTCAGGGTCTGTCCCCCAATTTGGATAATCTTACTTTTTTTAGCCATGCTGTTTAAAAACCTCCAACCATTTTGCTTTAATCAAATGCGGCTCGTGCTGTTCAATGATGTCGATACTCGTCACTAAAGACTTGTTCCAATTTCTTAACGTTCCCATGTAGTAGACCAACGCTTCTTTCAAATCATCCGAACTTGATATTGTCCAGCCGTTTTCTCTCTCGCGCAAGAAGTCGCTCTGGTGCCGTGTCAAAATTGGGATACCTGCACTGACTGCCTTTACATGACGTTGTATATCGTACTTTTTAGAAAGGTCAACGTAAACACGAGCAATATCAAAAACATCCTCCGTCTTAAGTAAATCAAGAGGACTCACCTGCTCAATTCTGAGCTGAGCATTGACAGCACCTACATAGTTCAACCATTGCGGTGAGTTTTTGAGCTCTTCGATAGCATCTTCCAGATGTTTAAAAACCCTCTTCTCCTTTTGCGCTATGACGTATTCATGAACTTTCTCATATTCTTCTGAATCAGAGTCAACACCAAAGTGCGTATTGATGAGAAGCTTTTGCAGAAAATACATACGTCTGCGATCTTCCACATCTTCCAGTTCGACAATTAAACCATAGTCCTCATCTGAAATAGCCTCTTCAATCAAGAAAATTAAATTTTTCTCTGCCTCTCCATTCAGGTCTGCAAAACTTGCAAAAACTTTCATGATGGGCATCGTATCAGAGCGACCCAAGTTGAGTTGAGGAAGAAAAACAGGAATGTAAGGCACAGTCTGCTTTGTGTCCATCTGAAAAACAGCAGAATCGCGAACCCAGTGTTCTGAGTCAAGAGGCTTCTCCATATCTCCTGAAAGAATATGTATCTGATTCCAGAAGCTTGGGATAGCAGACATACTTTTTTGACTTGAGTCAACCAAGACCGACTTTTCATATCTTCCAAAATTTTCTAGCACGCCTATAGTCAAGGCTTCAAGTGCATCTTCCAAGGAAGTATAAGTTTTTTGGGAGAGATAAGCATGTTCCTCCAACAAAATGGAAAGTCGTCCCTTTTCTTGAAGCAGTGTTTTCTGCCCCTTCTCATTGAAGTACTCCGACTTTACCAGAAGTCGATTTTGGTTAAAAAAATGAATGCAGCTTACAAAGCCACGATCGTCAAATATTTCTCGTTGAAAACCGTCCTCAGTCCGCCAGTCAATAAAATCCATAAATCCATAGGCATTATAAACCACCTGCCCAACAGTCTGGCCTTCTTTCAAGAGCAATACCTTTGAAGGAGTATAAACTTTCTCTACATCCGCAGGAAAAACTAAATCTTCTAAGGCTAGCGGATGACCAGCTTGAACCTCAATGCCTTGCAAATGGTCAAATAATCGGATAATGTTTTTAATCTTGAAAGCCTGAGCGTTGAGATGATAACGCAAAAAAGGAAGATGTTTGGGAAGCAAAACCGTGCATTCCATATCAGCCTTAGTAAAAAACTGCGCAAGATTGTAAATTCGATCTGAACCCAAATCAGTCTGATCCTGCCACTCCGCTAACAAATAAATCATAAAGTTGTCCTTTCCTGCCATCAAAAGATGACATAATGTCGTTTCGCCAAAACAAAGCGAATATCCTCATGCATGGTGTGAACAAAATAAACCATCATAACTAAAGAGGAAAAATAAAAGCTCAAAACAGTAGCTGGTTGATACCAAAGTCCTACCAATAACGGTGTTAAAGAAACCAGTAAGATAAAGCTGTTATTAAGGAAAATAATCCGGTTAAGTTTTTGCCGAATATACTTTTCCGTATCACGACCGGGTCTTACATCAAAAATGTAATCTCCCGATCCTCTAAGCCCCTTAGCAATATCAAAAGACCGTATATTCATATGGGAAAAACCAAAGCCCAGAAGTCCCAAAATCAAACCAAAGGTGAGGATACCTTGCACTGTACTGTAGGAGAAAAAGGTAGTGACTATATAGGCCATCAAATTATTGTTTTGAAAGGCGGGTAAAAACAGCATCACCTGTGGCATTGAAAAAAGGGTAATACCAAACATAAAAGGAAATGCTCCTGAAGTCAAAACCTTAATCGGAATATATGAAGATTTAAAGGCAACTGTCATGGCAGTTTGTTGAACAGGAATCCGGTACTCACTCCGGGCTAAAATAGAAGTTACATAAACCATAACCACTGTTGCTCCACCAATGAAAACGAGTCCCCAAACACTACTGAATAAAGCACTGTCTTGCCCACCTGTCAATAACATTCGCGGCATGTTGGCCAATAATCCAGGAAAAATAAGAATCATCTGCTTGCCCACACCCTTGTCTTTATTGAGATCAGCAATATAGGCAATCACCATACCGCCAGAAGTCAGCAAAAGCAGGAAAAAGAAGTCAACTTGGCTCTGCGAAAAACTAGGAAAATGAGCGTAAAGGATATTCCCCTCGAAGCTCCGCAAGGTCGCCCATGCCTGCAAAATAGCAAAAAGCAAAGTAATTGCGCGGACAATCAAACCAGACTGCTTTTGTGAAAGACTCTTAATCGCATCAACCTCCAACAAACTGAAGAGATTCCAAACAATAAAAGATATCATGTAAGGGCTGAGACCAAGAGAAAAAAGGGTCAATTCTCCTGACTTCCCTGCGGAAATACTGGCAAAAAAATTCATTATGCCATCATTGTTAGCAACCTGTGGCGTGGTACCCGGCAGGTTCAGATGGTTCCCTAGCTGAACGATGGACAGGATTAAAAGTGTTACTGAAAAGCGCTTGATTGCGCCTGAATATTCTTTCATTTTCTACTCTCTTATCTCATTTACGGCAGTTCAATATCCACAGAGCCATCTCGATTGATAAAGAGCTCTGACAAAAGCATGTTACGTGTAATATCAATCCAGAGACGCTCCATACATTCTGTGAAATAGCGATTGGCTTCTTTTTCAAACTCATGCAAAGGGCGCTGTTGTCCAAAAGTCCTACTTTGAACGACTGTTTTTAACTGCACCAAAGCATCTGCCAAATCTATCCAGAGTTGGTCTAAGGATTTAAGAATGATGAAGCGCTGATACATGTAGCCTTGATCTATATGCGGGAAATTTTCTAGAAGCTGCTGATCTTTTTCGGTGATGATGTCGTCCAACAGCTTGCGGAGTGCCTTTACACTCATCTTGTCAAATCCATCTAACCTAGATTGGTCAAAACCATAGTCTAAATTATTAAGAATAAAATCCGAAAATTCAAAGACATTTCGGTTTTTCCTTTCCGCTACAAAATTCTCTGTGGTATGTTTATAGCTCTTTAATATGACTTCCCTAAAATACGTTGGTGTACCTATCAGCACCTTGTTGCGTGTCGCATAGACGCGTTCGCGGAGGACACTAATGACATCGTCAAACTCCAGCGTTGTTTTTCTGCTGTTCACATCTTGATTTTTCTTGTTCTTCTGAGACTTTTCGATGAGGCGCTGAAACTTTTTCTTGTTTAACAATCCTTCTTGCGTTGCAACTTCATCGTCTGGTTTATTTTCCAAGTTTTTACGGAATTTTCGTACCCACTCAGGGGAACTTTCAACGACGACTTTATCTTCGAGAGAAGTATAAAAATACGAATCGCCGGGCTCTCCTTGACGTCCAGCTCGACCTCTTAACTGATTATCGATGCGATCACTAGTCATGCTCTCGGTACCCACAACCATAAGTCCGCCATTTTCCCGGCTAAAATCATCCAACTTAATATCGGTCCCCCGGCCAGCCATAGCTGTAGCTACAGTCACAGCACCACGCTGTCCTGCCTGATGAACAATTCTTTTTTCCTTAGCTGCTGTCGCCGTAGTAGCATTAAGTAAGGAATGGGGAATACGGTTATTCAGAAGTATGAGCGAATAAAGCCGAGATTTAGTGACCGAGCCCGTTGCGATTAGGACAGGACGTTCTGCTGCCACGGCTTTCTTGACCAATTCCAGCGAACTTAGCATCTTAGCTTTGTTACTCAAATAAATGATACTCTTATGATCCTTACGCTTAATCGGTCGGTGCGTCGGGATCGGCACGACGTCAATATCGTATGTGTCACGAATTTCTACTACATCTGTATAGGCAGTCCCCGTCATCCCTGAGAGCACGCGAAACATTTTAAACAAGTTCTGATAGGTGATGGAGCCCATGGATTTGGTTTCCAGAGTAATCGTCACTTCCTCTTTGGCCTCGATAGCTTGGTGCATTCCGCCTTGAAGCTTGGTTCCGACCATCTTGCGGCCATTCATCTCATCGAGGAGAAAGATTTCATCTTCTTCAACCACATAATGACGGCCAACTTCCTGAACATAGTTTGCCTTCAAGGCTAAAACTAAATGCCTGTAATGCACCTGATTTTCTTCTGACAAAATTTCTGGAAGCCCAAAGTAACGGCTGGCATGTGCAATTCCTTCCTCTGTAAACCAAACTTGCTGCTTGTCCTCTGAAATTTCATAGTCTACCTCTTCAGTTAAGCTTTTGACAAACTTATCCGCCAAATGATAAAGGTTGAATTGTAAAGTCGGTGCTCCAGAAATGATTAATGGAATTTGAGCCATATCCAAGAGTATGGCATCCAGCTCATCAATGACTACAAAATTAAAGCCTTGCAAGTACTGTTTTTCCACTTCTGTTGCCAAATTATCTAAAAGATAGTCAAAGCCCAATCCAGAGTGTGTCGTGTAGACGATATCAGACTTGTACACCGCACTACGATCCACTTCCTTATCGTACGCATTGCGCTGTACACCAACGGCTACAGAAAGTCCGAGCCAGCGGTAAACTTTGCCTACTTCTTCAGCATCGCGCCAAGCTAGATATTCATTCGCAGTGACCAAAAAATTTCCTGGACCGGTTAAACCCATAAGATACAGAGCCATTGTAGCAGTCAATGTCTTGCCTTCACCTGTCTTCATCTCAGCTACATTGCCGTGAAAAAGAACAATCGCTCCGAGCACCTGCACATCATAGGGCGCCATTCCCAAGATACGGCGGTCTGCCTCAATAGCAGTTGCATAAGCTTCTGGCAAAATTTGGGCAAGCGTTTCCCCTTTTTGAAGACGCTGCCTGAACTTCTCCGTCTGTGCCCTTAGTTCCTCGTCTGTCATGCTTTGATATTTTGGGGCTAAACCCTTAATCGTCCGAAGAATTTTAATATATTTTCTTTGCTTAAAACCTTTAAACTCAGCCATGGTTATATGTATTCCTTTCTAATTCAGAGGAAAACAAAATCAAGTGTATTTCTGATTTTTCTTCCCAAGAATGAGCATTTCTCTTAGATAACTGTGTGTTCTTGTTCTAAAAGTTTTCTATAAAATCTCATCTCATTAATAATTCTAGGGAAAGATGATTAGATGCTCTCACCCCATTTTCATATTATTCACATCTATTAACTATAACACAATTTCAATTAAATGTAATCCTTTATACATAAAGTGTTAATATACAAAATATTATAAACCAAAAATACATCAATCTGTCATAAGAAAACTTAATGGTCGCGGCAAAGAAAATCCTAGGTTTAGACAAATCTTGCTCCAAGTCAAGATGCAGCAACTTCTAGGACTCTCGCACTGAACCTAGATAATCCTCTTAAAATATCTGTGATGATACGCTTTCCAACACAAAACTACCCTTCACATCTCCGAGCCCTATATTGACAAATCTCTATCAAACTATATACTTATCTTGTCGAATCTCATCTGGGAAAAACAGAACAATTAGAAGGAGAAACCACATGAAAAAAAGATTGCTTTATTTTACAGCAACCTTACTTACACTTCTGTTCCTTAATTTTATAGTCACCCCTCACACTTTGGCGGAGACCTATCATTCTGATTTTTGCAATCATTTGGGAACCTGGAAAAACCTTATCGGTCAAGCGGACAGAAGCATTAGCCATGGACAGTTTGTGATGAGCAACCAAAAAGAAGGAGAACATTATGAAAATGTTTCCCTCATTACAGGAGCAGGTGAGCGAAGTTCTGGTGATTTACAAGTCACCTTTGCTTACAAGGGGCAAAAGAATTTCGGGCTAATTTTTAGAGCTTCAGAAAGCAGTCCTAAAAATTACCAAGCTTTTGTTTATCTCGGTAACGGAAACTGGCAATTAAGCCAGTCTACCCCTAAACAAACGATTGATATTAAAGGACCAAACTTGACTTCTGAGCAGACTTATAAGTTATTACTGCGCTACCAAGGCAGCAGTATCCAAGCCTATCTGAATGAGAAATTAATTTATGATGAGCCTCATGTAAGTTACAGAGAGGGTTCTACTATTGCTGGGGACTGGAAAGGCTACATTGGCTTAGGATTTTTTAATCCCCCCAGTCAGCTGACTGTCTTATCCATTAAGAGTGGAGATATTGGAAGTATCTCTGTCGACGTCGATCCACATGAATTTGTAAAACTGCGGAACAAATGGAAAGAGCAACTGGTCACGGAAAATTATAATCCCAATATACCTGCCCTTGTCAAGTACGTAAAATCTCTCTCTGATAATGCCAAAGTACTTTACCAAAGCATGTCCCTTAATCCTCAGCGCACCTCTCTTTGGTCTTTACAACCTGGAGAAAGTGCTTCTGCACATCTCACGCGGGAGGTTACTAACCTTTATTACTTATCCAAAGCTTATGGTACCCAAGGAACAGACTACTTTCAAGATCCGAAACTTTTAGCCGCAATCCAATCTGGTTTTGATTTTATTGTTAGTCAGAAAGGTTATGATGGCAATAAATATTATGGCAACTGGTGGGATTGGCAGATCGGCATTCCCCAGAAATTTATTGGGAGTTTGATGATTCTTGGGGATAAGATATCAGAGGAGTCTCTACAGCGTTACACCCAAGCCCTCTCTGCCTATGTTCCCAACCCCTATCAGCAGCTCTACACAAAGCCACAAGAGATATTTGTTGATCTGTCTTTTGTCCCCAACTTTTCAACTACAGGCGCAAACCGAACTGACTTAGCCTTATCTGTACTAGGTTTAGGCATCTTACAAAAGGATGAAAACAAGATAGAATGTGCTTCAAATAGCATTAAAGAAGTTTTTCAACTGGTGAGTCAAGGTGATGGCTTTTATTCCGACGGCTCCTTCATTCAGCATAACAAGATTCCTTATACAGGCGCCTATGGCAATGTCCTCATCAATGGCATCGGGCAAATCTTAGCGCTAACCCAAGGCTCCCCCTTTGAGATGGACAACCAGTCTGTTTCCAACTTTGTCAATATTGTCGAGTCCTCATTCCTCCCCTTAATTTATCAAGGAACAATGTTACCAAGTGTCAACGGCCGTTCCATATCCCGTGCTCCCAAGGACGATCAGATGGGCTGTAGCACTATGTATAACTTGCTCACTGTAGCTGCTCTGGCTCCAGTAGATGTCCAAAAGAAGTTGCAAGAAGCTGTCAAATATTGGATACAAGAAAACCCAGATTATTATTTGAACAATCCGAGAAACTATAATAGCCTACAGTTGGTTCTTTCTTTACTGGCAGATAATACCATTTCTGGACAGAAGCCTCCCTTTATTGGCACAAAAAATTTTTCCTCAATGGATCGTTTTGTTCAAAGCACTCCCAATTATCTGCTAAACTTAAGTCTCTACTCCAATCGCATTTATTCCTTTGAAGCAGGAAATGGTGAAAATAAGCACGGTTGGCATACTGGGGATGGTATGCTCTATCTCTACAACAATGACGGTGTACAGTTTGGAAGCAGTTATTGGCCTACAGTTGATCCCTATCGCCTTCCTGGGACTACGGTTGATACTGTAGCCTTGCAGGATGAAGCTTCTTACTTTACCACCATAACCTCACTTGAAACTTGGGTCGGCGGAGTAGCCTCAGAAAATCAGGCAGTCATGGGCATGTCCCTCAACAAAGAGGGCACAAAAAATAACGGTATCCTTCTCCCCATGAATCTCCGCGCAAAAAAATCATGGTTTATTTTGGATAACCAGACTATCGCTCTAGGTGCAGGCATTAGTGGCGATACTACAGCTGATATCGAAACCATTGTTGATAATCGCTTGCTCAACACTACTTATCACTATCAATTGCTGTCCAGTACAGGACTCATAAATACACGTTCTGAAAAAGAAAAAATGGACTGGCTCCTGCTACAGTCCAATCAGCAAAAGGTCTCTATCGGCTACATTTTCCCAACTGCGCAGGAGATAAGGCTGCAGTCTGAAAAGCGCACAGGAACCTACGCTGCCATCAACACCGCTTTCCCCAGTGATACCACTTATACAGGAGACTACTGGAAATTCATAATCAACCACGGAAAAAATCCCATAAATGCCAGCTATGCCTATGTCATTTTCCCTGGCGCAACGCCGGATATTCTGAAAAATTACAATAAAAACAAGGATTTAAAAATCCTCTCCAATACTGCCAGCATCCAAGCAGTACAGATGGACAAAGTAGGATATTTAGGGATTAACTTTTGGGAGAGTTCAGGCGGGACAATAGCTGGCATCACGAGTGACAAGCCCATATCTTTTATGAAACAAACTAAAGCCAAAGAAATCCTCTACACCATCTCCGATCCCACGCAATCCAACGAAACTGTCCATATTCATCTGCCCCAAACTTCCCAGAACATTCTCTCCATGAGTGAGGGCATATCCTTTGATGAGGTTACACACAGCTTTATCGTTGATTTTTCAGGCAGTGCAGGACAGGCAAAACAAATTGTTTTAGGTTCATATTAGGGTAAACCCTCGAGGTATATTTTCTTTGATTTTGGAGACGAAAAAATGGGAGACGCTGTTTTTTATGTGGTGAATTTCTCTAAGCCGAGGACTTTTTATTGGTTTTTAGGGTATAAAGACAAGGCTTCTTTTTGAGATTCCTTGTTCGTATTCATTTTTATTGGTTTGTTTATTGGTGGATAATCAATGCGGGACGGATAGCATCATTACCTAGACGTTCACCATTTGCTATCCAATTCCTTAATTCCCCATCTGGTCCTATTGCTACCATAGAATTACCAACATGCGGCGTTCGAAGGTGATGAACCCCAGGATTAGCTGCTCTTCGTGATGCCATATTCGGAAAAGCCTTTCCTTCCCCTGATAAACGTTGCACATCTGCTAGAGAAAGTCCAAAAGCCCGCTTCGTCCCTCCTGAAACTACTTTAGTTATATCTGCTGCAACATCTGGTCTTAGTTCGCCGTCAAGTATCCACCCGCTAATACCATCTACCCACTCAGCCTGATTAAATAAAACTTGATGATTACCTCTGACAAACTCAGTTGCAACAGGAGCCACAATATCTCGGGTTTCTTGCCTGAGATCCCTGTACCATGTTGCTACTACTCCCTCTATAGATTGACCCGCTGCACTGATATGTGTTATTCTATGATTCCTAATAATCAGATGATTTCCGTCCTCCATATTCTCAAGATAGCGATACTGCTCCCCAGCCATAGTAAAGATACGTCCCGGATACATGGCGCTGAATCTAAACTCATCGGGATGACTGTCCTCATCATAAGCTGGATTTTCAAAGTTATCATCCACTGCATTATTACGAATACCACGAAGCAGACGTTCTACCTCTCCACTTTCTGGCTCATTTTCAAAGTCGCGGTCTGGCGTAATCAATTGACTGTCCACATGGATAGCGTAGTAATAAGAACCACGAATATCATGTGCTATCTCTGTCATCACCGCTGCATCAAGTAGGTAAGAACTGGTTTCTCCCTCCTGCAGTTGACTGGCCCAGTAAGCCCAACCTGTCTCATGGTCGATTACCCAGAAGTCGCCGATTTTATGCTCATTGGGTAAAGCAGACCATTGCTGAAGTGTAAGTGGGGCACGGTCTTGTGCTAAATTTTGCGCTGTTGTACGTTCAACGCCTTCAAGGGCACCGGGCCAGATTGTACTTGTTGGGCCTTGACCATTTGTATAGCTCTCTCCTTCTTGCCAGTAGGCATCCTCACCCGTACCCGGATGAGTGGCTCCATCTGTGCTTCCATCTGTAGCGCCAGTTCCAGCGATATAGTCCCGTGCATGGCCTGCTGCAGCCGTCATCAGGTCGTTCTCCACATGGTTGAAGGTGGGCAAGTACCAAGGTGCATATTCTCCTTCACGAGTCCAACCAAAGGTCAAGTTGGCATATTGGTTAAAATAAGCAGAGTCCCCTACACGGGTAGTGAGCGTGTTTCCTTCTGGAATGTAGGTGGTCCAAGTTTCAATTGCTTCCCGCTCAGTATTGGGCACTACAGGTGTAAACTCTGTTTCTCCTCTGCCTCGAATTTCCATAAACTCAGACAGACGAATCCTAGCCATGATAGGTTCTTCTCCATAGTTTTCGACAAAGACGTCCTTGTTTTCCGTGTCACGGTTATAGTAATCATGAACACGACCACCAACTTCGAATGCATTATCT
>NZ_DKXK01000017.1:0-22289 GCF_002492185.1 Lactococcus sp. UBA7128 | reverse complement strand
TTTTTCTTACCAAATTCAAAGTGATATCATAAAAATGATGGTGTGGAGAATAGTTACCAATAAAGCCCTCAAACAAAAAAGCACTTAACCCTTGCATTCTTGTACAGAGGATTAAGTGCTTGTTTCATTTTTGAGACTTTTGCCCCAATTTCTTTTTTCAGAGCCTAGCCCGTTCGAACTTCTTGACTTGCCAAGTCGACAATTTTCTTACTTGGTTTCTTTAAAAATTTTTGCATTTCCCCTTCATCAAAACCTATTTGAAGATGCTTTTCATCCAGCATAAGCGGCACTTTTAGTAACGTAGCATTTTCTTCTATCAGTTCCATAAAGTCTTCTAATCCCAGACCATTAGGGTCGATATCCAAACGCGTGAATGCCCTTGTCTCTGTAGAAATAATCTCTTCTATACCATTTTCAGTTAGGGAAACGATTTGTAAGATTTCTTCAGTGGAAACCAACTCTGTCAAAATGTCAATTTCCACAAATTTTATTCTATGTGCATACAACCAACTCTCCGCTTTCTTTGTCTCCTGGTTAGAAGATACAGTATAAATCTTGAGCATAACAACCTCCTTTCTGTTAAAATTTAAAACTAGACTCTTTGCTACTTTTATTATCCTATTTTATGAAAACGAATACAAACAAAATGCTTTTCATATAAGCCTGAGTCAAATAACTCAAGGCATTCCAATAAAAATCACTGTTTTTATTAACATCACCGATGAGCATAAATCTATTCAACATAAAACCTGTTATTAAGGCACAAAAAAAGTCCAAGGGATATAACCCTTTGAACTTTTAATTTTACTTTTGACTGTCTTATTTCACTTCTTCAAAGTCACCATCAACAGTGTTGTCATCTTTAGAATCATTTTCTGTTCCCGCTGCTTGACCTGCTGCTGCTTGTTCAGCGCTTGCTTGTTCGTAAAGTTTTACTGCAAGATTTTGAGCGATTTCGCTAAGTGCTTCTGATTTTGCTTTAATGTCAGCGATATCATCGCCTTCGAGTGCCTTTTTAAGTTCTTCCTTAGCTTCTTCTGCTTTCTTAACTTCAGCTTCGTCTACTTTACCTTCAAGCTCTTTGAGTGTCTTTTCAGTTTGGAAAACAAGAGCATCTGCTTCGTTACGTGTATCTACTTCTTCTTTACGTTTTGCATCTGCTTCTGCATTTGCTTCTGCATCTTTCATCATTCTGTCGATTTCTTCATCAGAAATACCTGAGTTAGACTTGATAACGATTGTTTGTTCTTTTTGAGTACCCAAATCTTTCGCTTTAACAGAAACAATACCATTTTTGTCAATGTCAAATGTTACTTCGATTTGTGGCACACCACGTGGTGCTGCAGGAATGTCTGTCAATTGGAAGCGGCCCAATGTTTTATTATCCGCTGCCATTGGACGTTCACCTTGAAGCACGTGGATATCAACTGCTGGTTGATTGTCTACTGCTGTTGAGAAGATTTGTGATTTAGATGTTGGGATTGTTGTATTACGTTCAATAAGTTTTGTAAAGACAGAACCCATAGTTTCGATACCAAGTGAAAGTGGAGTTACGTCAAGAAGGACAACGTCTTTAACATCACCTGAGATAACGCCACCTTGGATAGCAGCACCCATGGCAACAACTTCGTCAGGATTTACTGATTTGTTTGGAGTTTTACCTGTTTCTTTTTGCACAAGATCAACAACTGCTGGAATACGAGTTGAACCACCAACAAGGATAACTTCATCGATATCTGATGTTGAAAGTCCTGCATCCGCAAGAGCTTGACGTACAGGTTCACGAGTTGCTTCCACCAATGAAGCAGTCAATTCATCGAATTTTGCACGTGTAAGGGTCATTTCTAAGTGGAGAGGACCCGCAGCACCTGCAGTGATGAACGGCAATGAAATTTGTGTAGAAGTTACACCTGAAAGGTCTTTCTTCGCTTTTTCAGCCGCATCTTTCAAACGTTGAAGCGCCATTTTATCTTGTGAAAGGTCGATACCGTTTTCTTTTTTGAATTCAGCAACCATGTAATCGATGATGGCTTGGTCAAAGTCGTCACCACCAAGTTTGTTGTTACCTGCTGTTGCTAACACATCGAAGACACCATCACCTAACTCAAGGATAGACACGTCAAATGTACCACCACCAAGGTCGAAGACAAGGATTTTTTCATCTTTGTCTTGTTTGTCCATACCGTAAGCAAGCGCTGCTGCTGTTGGTTCATTAACGATACGTTCTACTTCAAGACCGGCAATTTTACCTGCATCTTTTGTTGCTTGACGTTGCGCATCATTAAAGTAAGCTGGAACGGTGATAACTGCTTTTTCAACTTTTTCGCCCAAGTATGCTTCAGCTGTTGCTTTTAGGTTTTGAAGAATCATTGCTGAAATTTCTTGAGGAGTGTATTCTTTACCACCAGCAGAAACTTTTTCATCTGTTCCCATTTTTGACTTGATTGAAATAACTGTATCAGGGTTTGTTACTGCTTGACGTTTCGCAGCATCACCAACTTGAATTTCACCGTTTTTAAAAGCAACAACAGATGGTGTTGTACGGTTTCCTTCTGGATTTGGAATGATTTTTGCTTCAGTTCCTTCAAGAACTGCTACTGCTGAGTTTGTTGTACCAAGGTCAATACCGATAATTTTAGACATATGCTTTACCTCTTCTTATTTTATTCTTTTTTATCTATTCTTATAGTTTAAGGACATTTCGGTCACTTTGCTTTCTTACTGTGCAACAACAACCATCGCTGGACGAAGGATGCGGTCATGGAGCTGATACCCTTTTTGGAAGACTTGAACCACATGATCTGCTGGATGTTCATCATCAACTGGAACCGTTTGAACTGCCATATGGAAGTTCGGATCAAAGGCTCCATCAGCTTTAATCTCTGTTACCCCTTCTTCTTCAAGAGCATTTATCAAACTTTCCCGCGTCATTTCTAAACCTTTTTTAACATCTTCTGTCAGACCTTCAACTGCAAGTGCACGTTCTAGGTTATCCAAACTTGGCAAAATCTTTTTGGCCAGATCTTGCGAACGGTATTTTAAGATACTTGAACGTTCTTCATTCGCACGACGTTGGATGTTTTGGATTTCTGCGCTGATGCGGAGAAACTTATTTTCCCATTCTTCAGCTCTCGCTAGGGCTTCGTCAAGTTCAGAAACTTCTTCTTCTACGATATCTTCAAGGGCTTCCTCTGTGAGTTCCTCAACTGCTTCCTCAGTCACCTCATCCACTTTTTCAGCCTGGACTTTCTTCATATCTTCTTTCTTTTTTTCAGCCATGTTGTTTCCTTTTCTTTTAAAAAATTTCATATTATATTAACTTATCTCATAGTGATTCCCATCAAGGTAACGGTAGTAGTCCATCAATTTCATACTGAGGACTTTAGCAAGTAAGTCCAGCCTACTCAAGGTTTTTTGATAATCTTGTTCTACAGGACCGATAACTGTCAAGGTCCCTAGTCCCCGATAAGGAATGACAAACTTTTGACTAATCAATGTTAAGTTTGCAAAATAGGATACATTATCAATAACTACTGAACGCATCTCCTCTGTATTTGTCAGTGCTCGTATTTCTTGCGCCATGCGCGCATCGTCACTTAAAATTTTATAAAGCTCAGACAGGTTGTCCGTCGCAAACTCAAAAACATGTTCACGCCCACTACTTGTCAGCTTTTCTGTAAGTAAGTCAGCAAATACAGTATCAAAGAGCCTTAAGACGTCCGTTGTTACTTTAAAATAACGTTGAACAATCTGCGGAATTTCCGTTCGTAACGCGTAATGCACTTCCAAAACCTTCTTACCTACCAAACGTTCCTTAATGAGATGGGTGAAGATTTGTAAATCTTGCTCACTCATACTTTTAGGAAGAACAAATTGGTTGGTACGAATCTCACCTGTCGCTAGACCCATCACTGTTAATATAGAGTGATTATCCAGAGTAACAAGCTCAAAAGACTGTAAAACTTGTTCGCTTTGAGGAACATTGAGTACAAAGGAAGTTAGACCTGTCAGACTTGACAAAATCTCACTCGCCCTTTCAAATAAGTCCGAAAGACGGTAAAATTCGCCGTCAAAGGAGCTCATAATTTCGAAAAGATCATTTTGTGTAAATTCTTCCAAGCGTAATACATTTTCAATAAAATATTTATAGCCTGAAATACTAGGTACACGTCCACTCGATGTGTGCTCTTTTTGGATAAGACCAAGATTTTCTAGCACTTTCATGTCATTTCTGATCGTTGCACTCGAAGCCTTAATTTGTTCCAGCAAGGCATTTGAACCTACTGGTGTATGTTCTTTGGCGTAAAGAGAGACAATCAAATTCAAAATCTGCTGTTGCCGTTCTGTAATCATACTTGTCTCCTTTCTTCACATTTAGCACTCGATACCCTTAAGTGCTAACAATATTATTATATCCCTTATTTGATAACTTGTCAAGAAAAAAGACCAAAAAATTAGCACTCTTTTTTATAGAGTGCTAATTTTTGGCTTTTGGTCATTAAATCAGCCCAATATCCTTGGCGACAAAGCGAATACTCAACAAGCTGACAAGGAGAACAGCTAGTGGAAACAATAGACTTAAACTTTGCTGCTGTGTGAAATACTGATAAAGCCAATCAATAATTACCAGAGCTGCTGCAACCTCCAAAAGCAGCATTCCGACATGAAAAAAGCGGATAATCAAAAGAATGATTAGAAATACAAGTAAAATTTGTATCACACTTTGCCATTGTGCGACTGGAGCTAAGACTTGATTAATAAAACTTGTGACTGTACGACTTGTATTTTGGAAAACAGTTGTGAAGGGATTAGGACTTGCTAAAAGCCTTTGTGCTACACTTATTAGAGTGTAGAGAAATAAAGCAAGGTTAGCATATAAAACAAGATGCGCTTTGTTCAACATAGATGTACGGTTCCTTTTAAACATGTTTCCTTTCATTGAGGCAGTAATTTTAGATATTCTTCAAGCGTAAGATCATGTTTTGCCATATATTTTGCGTTATCTATCCCTACATAGCGGAAATGCCAGTCTTCATAATCTACTCCCGTGGAAGACTTTCCTCCCTCAGGAAAACGTAAAATGAAGCCATAATTCGGAGCAATCTTTCTCAGCTCTGCCACAACATCTTTGGGGCTTTGATTTAAGGCATCCACTGTCGATATATCCACAGCCAAGCCGGTTTGATGTTCTGAACTTCCTGCCGGCTGTGAATAAGTTTTGACATTATTCTCTGCTTCTTCCCGGGAAATTGGCTGTCCTGTATTGTTGAGCGAACCTGCAGCACCAGCCATTTCACGCTCTACGTAGCCATTAAAAAGTTGCTCTTGATAGGCTACTGAACGATAAGCTGAGATGAGATGCTCAGAAGAATCAATGGCTTGAGCCGCTCCTAAAAATTTCTCCAGAGCTTCCGCAATGCGGCTGTCCACTTGAACACCAGCAACGGTTGTTAGATGAGGAGAGAGTTCTTCTTTAGGATGCGCTCTATTCACCAATATTAAATTCCAATCTGACTGATGTGCTTCTGGTAAATCTGACTTTTTGTTTTCAGATTTGGGACTTGAGACTGCCGATTTGTTCGAACTTGTCGTTTCTTTAGTGCCTTGTGATTGAAGTTTATTCACGGCAAGCACACACAGAAAAATAAAGCTTAGGAGAACAAAGATCCCTCCAAAAATTCTTCCTTTTTTTAATTTTTTCTTTTTAGTCTGTCTTTGCATTTTTCATCACTTCTGCTCCAAGCTTACGGTAAGCCATGGAACCAATTTCTCCAACTTCAAACTTCCCATTTTCAAAACTAAGATGTGTCACAGAGCCATTGTCTAAATTATACGGGCGTTCCATATCGGGCTGAAGCATCTTGACATAGCTCCCAATGGTCATGCCATGACTCACGACAACGATATTCTTTGCCCCAGCGGCCTCTGATTCAGCAGCCATATCCGCAAAGCCACTCATGATGCGTCCAGAGAGTTCTTCCCAGGTTTCAGCCCAGCCTGCAGTATCTACTTCATAGATTGCACGCGCCAGTTCTTCATCTGTCGGAAATTTGCCAGTAGCTCTCCAATCCTTTTCATCAAATACAATCGGAAGAACCCCATCAAATAGCTCTCCATCATAACCTCCATCAAAGGAGCCGAAACACCACTCACGGATGCGCTTGTCCATCTTGTAAGGAATATTTTGATTGTCTGAATACTCCAAGATGAAGCCCATAGTTTGAATAGTTCTTCCGGAATCAGAGGAATAGGCGCGATCAAATTTTAATCCCTTTTCTTTGAAGCCTAGCCCTAATTCCATAACACCACGTTCCCCCTCTGCTGTCAAAGGGGTGTCAGACCAGCCTTGCGCACGACCGATTGTATTGAACATTGTTTTTCCGTGCCTTACTAAATAAATCTCAACCATGAATTCACCTTGTCTTTTTTCTATTCTATATCTTAATATTATACTTTATTTCACAGCAATTGAACAGAGAAAAATAACTTCTGTTACCCAAGAGACTTGATTTCTAGCTTAGTTCTCACTCTTTTCTTGACTTGCCTGTGCAGACGCTTCACATTGGCTAAACCCGCTCAGCAAGTTTGAGATAAGCCTTACTTGTTGAAGTGTATCAAAAAAATCCCTTCTTTCAGAGATTTCTTCTTTTCACTTTCCAAAAAATTGCCGCAACCAGCTGAGTTTTTTCAACGCGCTTAGAAATAAGGCAGAAGCACAAACTCCTGTGACAGCCCCGCCAGCACTGGCAGCATTAACTGCAATAGAATGCTTACGCACTGCTTCTTTTTCGACCTGGCTTCCTTCATCTTGAATATTTGTATTTTTTGCCGTTTGTTCTCCTTCCAAAGCCACAAGTCCTTGACCTAAGCGAGTGTACGCTTTATCTGACAAAGTTGCTGTATGAGAAGCAGAGACTTGTGGTTTTGAAATTCCCTTATTGAGCAACTTTTCCACTTGTTCTTTTTTACTCTTCTCATCAGCCCTCTCGTGAAGATTAGATGTTTCTTGTCCCAAGCTTTCAAGCTCTCCTATAGGAACGACTGGCGTGATTGGGGCAGGATATTCTGGAAGAAGTGGTGCTACAGTTGGTAGAGTGAAATCAGGTTGCATTGGTATTAGTGGTGGAGCAGTTGGTGTAATAGGCTTAGGCGGTTCTACCGTTACTGGCGGAATCGTCGGAACGGTTATATCTGGTTTTATCGGTATTAGCGGTGGCATTGTTGGTGTAATGGGGTGTGGCGGTTCAGTCGTCACTGGCGGTACGATTAAATCAGGAGTTTCTGATACCTCTTGCCCCCCTGCCGTTGACGTATCAATGTTCGCCTCCTCATGCGTTAAATGGAAAGTAAGATTTTTATCGCCTGTGTGGTTCTCCGATAGGTCCCAGACGTTCTTGCCCATATCCTGCTCGGCACCCTGAGAAAAGTTTTCTGGCAAGACCATGTTATATGCTGCCGTACTCCCTTGTATCCCATCAGCAGCGGAAAGAGAGAGTGCTTTGAGAGGGGCAGGACTTGTTGTGATGCTCCCAACTAAAGCGACCGTTAAACTGATGACTTGTTTTTTATTTCTCATATAGCTTCAAAACTCCTTTCTAATGTTTTCCTTTTTGTTCACACCCCCTTTAAACGGTATATAAACATTTCTCCAGAAACTTCTGGAATTTATTTTCTCATATGCGGGCTTGTCTTAAGCAAATCTTCAAAGAAAAGTTGCCCCATGTCACCATTGATAATTTCTGTAGCACGAAGTGTACTTGCTTTATCTGTCAAAGTATGTTGAATCCGAGAATTTTTGACTTCCAAATCCAGTAATTCAACTGCTTCTTGTAGACTAGAAACTTCCTCTAGTTTTAAAACTCGAATGATGTAGTCAATGCTCTTCAAATTTAGATATCTTTCTGGAATCGGTGTACTTTTCAAGGTTTGACAGTCTAAGATTCTTTCAACATCATCAACAAGTTCTTTTCTTTTTCGACTATATTTTGGAAAAATCTGTTTGACGAGGGCTTTTCTCCCTATAGGTAATGCGTCACTCCCAAATACTTTTTTAAGTAAACCGTTCAAAAAAACGCCCAGTGCCCACAGGGAAAAGCTAACAATGAATGTCCCTAGAAAAGCCTCCAGAATAGAGCGTTCTGGCTGTCCCTCAATGAAAGAAAAATCGTTCGCAAGGTAGAAAAAAAGAACAACTATTGGTAATGCAAAGGCCAATAAGGCCGAACGATAATCGATTTTATGTTGAATTTCTTCTAAAAATTCTATCTTCAAAATTTCAAATTGATTAAGCGTTTCTTCAAGAACTTCTAAAGTTTGCATTACTTCTTCGCAATAACCCAAAGCCATATTTTCCTCCTTTCTCACACTTTTCCCCTCTTTTATTCCACATGATGTTTGAAAAAACTTTATTAATTATTCTGTAACTTATTGTGAAAACTAACGTAAAATTTGTCTTCTGTTTTACATTTTAACATTTTCATTCGATTTTTTGTTACGTTTCTGTTAAAAAATAAAAAAACATCCACTGAGAGATGTTTTGAGATTTATTAATAGTGTTTCGATACATTCAAACGGTTAATCGCACGGTGAAGTGCCACCTCTGCACGCTTAACTTCATCAGCTTTATGCGCTGCTTTTGCTTCTTCAAGTTCTTTTTCAGCACGAAGCTTCGCACGTTCAGCACGTGGAACATCAATATCTCGATTGCGTTCGGCAGAGTCTGCAATAACAGTAATCAAGCTCTCTTTCACTTCGATAATTCCACCATTCACAGCGATATAATCAACATGCTTCATATCATCAGGGCGACGCACCTTAAGTTCACTGATTTGTAAACCAGCGATGGTTGAAATCATATTGGGCAAAATCCCCATATCGCCACCGATAGTATGCGCAAGAATGTAGGTTGCATGGTGATCATAAATGACACCTGCAGGAGTGATGACCTGAACAGCCATGACATTTTCACTCATCTCGGCAACCTCCTATCCTAGTAACCCATTTTTTTAGCTTTTTCGAGAACGTCTTCGATTGGACCTACGCCACGGAAAGCATCTTCTGGGATTTCATCGTATTTGCCATCCAAGATAGCCTTAAAGTCTTCCACTGTTTTTTCAACCGGTACATAAGAGCCTGGAATACCCGTGAATGTTTCAGCAACGTTAAAGTTTTGCGAAAGGAAGAACTGAATACGACGTGCGCGGTTAACCAATACTTTTTCGTCGTCAGACAATTCATCCATACCAAGGATAGCAATGATATCTTGCAATTCTCTATAACGTTGGAGAATACGTTGCACTTCCATAGCGACCGCATAGTGATCCTCACCAACAATCTCTGGTGTAAGAGCACGAGATGAAGAAGCCAATGGGTCAACAGCTGGATAAATCCCCATCTGAGTGAGACGCCGCTCCAAGTTGGTTGTTGCATCCAAGTGAGCGAAGGCTGTTGCTGGCGCTGGGTCAGTATAGTCATCGGCTGGGACATAAATCGCTTGGATCGATGTTACAGAACCTTGTTTTGTTGAAGTGATACGTTCTTGAAGCTGCCCCATTTCAGTTGCCAATGTAGGTTGGTAACCAACAGCTGATGGCATCCGTCCTAAGAGGGCAGATACTTCTGAACCCGCTTGGGTGAAACGGAAGATGTTATCAATGAAAAGCAAAACGTCTTGTTTTTCCACATCACGGAAATATTCAGCAATTGTCAAACCAGTAAGAGCAACACGCATACGTGCTCCAGGTGGTTCATTCATTTGACCAAAGACCATGGCTGTTTTTTCAATAACGCCTGACTCTTTCATTTCCCAATAAAGGTCATTTCCTTCACGTGTACGTTCTCCAACACCCGTAAATACGGAAATCCCACCATGTTCTTGGGCAATGTTATGAATCAACTCTTGAATAAGAACTGTTTTCCCAACTCCGGCACCACCAAACAGGCCAATCTTACCGCCTTTAAGATAGGGTGCAAGCAAATCAATGACTTTAATCCCTGTAACAAGAATTTCGTTAGCTGTTGATAGCTCATCAAAAGCAGGAGCTTTCTTGTGGATAGGACTACGTTCTATATCTTCAGCAAAAGGCTTCCCTTCATCAATAGCATCTCCAAGCACATTGAAAACACGTCCAAGTGTTTCTTTACCAACAGGCACACTGATTGCTTTTCCTGTATCGAGGACCTCGAGCCCACGTGTTAAGCCATCTGTTGATTCCATAGCGATAGTGCGCACTGCGCCATCACCAAGTTCCAAAGCAACTTCGAGGACGATTTTAGTTTTCACGCCGTCTACATCTTTGTACACGATGAGGGCGTTATTAATCTCAGGCAGAGTCGCATCTGACGCAAATTCCACGTCAACAACAGGACCAATGACCTGAGTAATTTTACCAGAACTCAATGTTTTTCCTCCTAGTTTATTTTTCTGTCTTTAATTCTTTGAGAAAGATTACTTCATACTTAAAGCGCTGAAGCTCCTGCAACAATTTCCGTAATTTCTTGCGTAATTGCTGCTTGACGCGCACGATTGTATTGAATTGTCAAATCATTAATCAGTGTTTTCGCATTATCTGTGGCCGTACGCATCGCTGACATTCCGGCTGCATGTTCTGCCGTTTTTGCATCAACAATCGCGCCATAAATCATACTTTCAGCATATTGTGGCAATAATTGATCCAAAATAGCCTCACGACTCGGTTCTAACTCGAAACTGACTGGCGCCACTGTTTCTTCTACTTCCTCTGCTTCATCAAAAGTGATTGGCAGCATTCTTTGCATGTGTACTTCGCTTGTCAATGAATTAATATGATGGTTGTAACACACATAAAGCTGATCAAACTCTTCTTTTTTATAAAGCGACACCGCGTGACCTACAATCTCGCGTACTTCCTCAAAACTTGGCTGGTCAGTCAAACCACGTAATTCATAGGATAATTTGATTTTCCGAGAACGGAAGAAATCTGCTCCCACGCCTCCCAAGGCAAGAATACAGTAATCTTCTGGTCCTTGATGTTTTTCTCGAAGCTTGTTCATGACTGACTTCAAGATGTTAGAGTTGTAACCTCCTACAAGACCACGATCCGAAGTGATGACCAAATATCCTGTTTTCTTAACTGGACGTTTAATCATCATTGGATTTTTAGAAGGCCCACGATCTGCAGCAACCAAGTCTGTTGTCACTTGGCGTACCTTGTCTGCATAAATCTGATACGTTTTTGCAATCTTTTCTGACTTTTGCAACTTTGCTGCGGAGACCATCTGCATGGCCCCAGTAATATGACTTGTTTTTTCTGTTGAAGCAATTCTTGCTTTAATTTCGCTAAGTGAAGCGCCCATAATGAACCTCCTTATTTAACGTAATTTGTAGTTTTCTTGAAGGCTTTAATCGCATCATCAAGTTTTGCTTCGTCTGGTAAATCTTTAGTATCTGTAATAACCTGCAAAAGGTCAGCATAGTTTACATCGAAGAAATCAAACATTTTTGATTCAAAATCAAGAATATCTTCTACAGGAACATCGTCAAGATGTCCGTGTGTCAATGCATAAAGAATAAGGACTTGTTTCTCCACAGGAAGTGGTTTGTGCAAAGGTTGTTTTAAAACTTCAACTGTACGACGTCCACGATTGAGTTTAGCCTGTGTCGCCTCGTCAAGGTCTGAACCAAATTGTGTAAAGGCTTCAAGCTCACGGTATGAGGCCAAGTCCAGACGGAGTGTACCAGCAACTTTCTTCATCGCTTTGATTTGGGCTGCGCCCCCGACACGTGATACAGACGAACCGGCATCGATAGCTGGACGAACCCCTGAGTAGAACAGGTCATTTTCAAGGAAGATTTGTCCATCTGTGATGGAGATAACATTTGTCGCGATATAGGCAGAGATATCTCCAGCTTGTGTTTCAATGAAAGGCAAGGCAGTCATCGACCCTCCACCTAAATCATCACTCAACTGCGCTGCACGTTCCAAAAGACGTGAATGAAGATAGAAGACATCCCCTGGATAAGCTTCACGACCTGGTGGACGACGGAGCAAGAGTGAAAGTTCACGATAAGCCACGGCCTGTTTAGACAAATCATCGTAGACAATAAGCACATGCTTACCATTGTACATAAATTCTTCACCCATAGCTGCACCAGCATAAGGGGCAATGTAAAGCAAGGGTGAGGGTTGTGATGCTGAAGCTGTTACAACGATTGTGTAATCCATCGCTCCAAGTTTACGGAGAGCCTCAACCTGTGTACGAACTGTCGATTCTTTTTGACCGATAGCGACATAGATACAGATGATATCCTTCCCTTTTTGGTTAAGAATCGCATCAATAGCTACAGATGTTTTACCTGTTTGACGGTCGCCGATGATCAACTCACGTTGGCCGCGACCGATTGGTACAAGCGCATCAATGGCTTTTAGTCCAGTTTGGAGTGGTTCTGAAACTGATTTACGTTGCATAACACCTGAAGCTGGAGCTTCAACAGGACGTGTTTTACCTGTATTGATGTCGCCTAAGCCATCAACGGGCTGTCCAAGTGCATTTACAACACGACCGATGAGTTCTTCACCGACTTGAACTTCCATGATTTTACCTGTACGTTTTACTGTATCTCCTTCACGGATGTTAAGAAAATCACCAAGTACGATAATACCAACATCTGTACTGTCTAAGTTTTGTGCCATACCATATACGCCGTTCTCAAACTCGACAAGCTCACCGCTCATCGCATTTTCAAGACCATAGGCACGGGCAATACCGTCACCAACATATGTGACAACACCAGTTTCAGCGACTTCAAAATCTGGTGTAAAATTTTCAATTTGTTGTTTAATCAGTGAGCTGATTTCATTCGCTTTGATTGCCAAATGTATTTTGCTCCTTTCTGAGTTTTCATGTTAAATGGCTGAGAATTTTTCCCAAATAAGAGATAACTATAGTATCTCTTTGGCAATTTTTGCCAATTGTGATTTGACAGAAGCATCAATGATTTTTCCACGTGAATTTACGATAAAACCACCGACAATCTTTTCATCTACTGTGTTCACGATTGTTACTTCGTTCAAATCAAATTTCGATTTAGCGAGAGCAACAAATTTTTCGATTTGTGTTTCAGTTAACTTGACACTTGAAACGACCTCTACATCTGCAATCTTAAACATGTCATCTGCTGTGTTTTTGACTTCAACAAGAATGTCTGACAAGTCTGCCAAACGTCCGTTTGCACGCACAGTATCAAGGAAATTTTTCATCAAGTCTGAGGCATTTTCCTTAATCATGTCAATGACTTGCGATTTTGCAGAGGCAGAATAAACCTCTGCCCCAAAGAATGAAGCCAGGTTCTCTTCTTTAAAAAGCTGCGTCAGTTCGTTTACCTCAGGTAGAATGACTTCTAGCTGAGACCGTTCTTCCGCAACTTCAAGCAGGGCTTTACTGTATTTTTGAGCATTGACTGTTGTCATTTACAACCAACCTCCTATTCGCCAAGTTTAGCAATATAGCTGTCAATAAGTTCTGATTGTGCCTGCGCGTCCAAAGATTGTCCAATGAGCTTCTCAGCAATTTGCACAGAGATATCCGCAACATCTCCCTTAACCGAACTTAGGGCTTCTTTACGCTCTTGCTCAATATCTTCCTGAGCACGTTTCTTCACGTTTGCCGCTTCTTCATTGGCTAGAGCTAAGATGTTTGCCCGATTTTGTTTAGCTGTATCGTTAGCTGTTTGGATAATGTTTGCAGCTTCTTCTTTTGAACCCGCAAGCTCAGCTTCACGTTGCGCTAATAATGTTTCTGCTTCTTTTTTTGACAGTTCTGCAGTTGTGATATCGTTGCTGATCTTATTTGCACGTTCTTCAAAGATTCCAGTAATAGCCCCCCATGCAAATTTCCGAATCAAGAGCAGCAAGATAATAAAGGCACCACTGACAACGATAATATTCCCCAGAACTGTGTTCGGAGCAGTTTCTAATAATGTAGTAAGCATTTCTACTCCTTTCCTAGTGTTCTGCTAAAATTTTGTGACTGATATAAAGATTTGTCAAAAGAACAAATACATAAGCCTGAAGGGCTGAAATAAAGATTGAGAATGCTATCCAAGCCATCTCCAAAATCCAAACAACAGGAAGAAGGAACCATCCCGAATGAATCATCTCAGCAATTATTCCTAAAAGGACTTCACCTGCAAAAATATTACCGTAAAGACGAAGCCCCAGAGACAAAGCATTTGTAAATTCTTCCATAATTGTCATCGGAAGCATGACTTTCGGTTCTTTCCAAAAGGAATTTTTAATATAACCTTTAAAGCCAAACTGTTTTACACCAAGAGTATTGGCAAGTACAACGATTAAAATCGCTAAGGTCAAGTCAACTGTTGAGTTGGCTGTTGGGGAGCGCCATAAACTAACATCTCCTGGTGCAGTGATTTTAGTCACCAGCCCAATAATATTTGAAATCAGAAGGAAAGAAAAGAGCGTAAAACTCATGAGGGCATATTTTGGAGACTCTTTGGCACCTAGATTTTCACGTCCGATGCCGTTAATAAAGTCAACCACCCATTCAAGGACGTTTTGCTTACCTGTAGGCTTAAGTTGCATGTTGCGACTTGCCCAATAAATCAAACCAAAGACAATTAAAACGGTCAAAGCTGTCATGTAGAGAATGACACCATCAAAAGTCACTGGTCCAACATTAAATGTCCATGTCGATTCCATAACTCGTCTTCCTTTCTAAATAATTGTTGAATAAATAAGTTAAATCAACGTTTTTTAGAACAAGAAAGCCATAGCCAAAGCAATAAAGAACGTACCTTCAGCAAAGGCGACACCAAGGAACATGCTTCCACGAAGCTTACCTTCCATTTCCGGTTGACGTGCAACAGCGTTAATAAATGCTGATACAATCAATCCATCACCGATAGCGGCACCAAGTGCACTAATACCAATAGCTACTGCCTTAAGAGCTTCAATTGAGATTGTTGTCATTTAATGACCTCTTTCTATATGCGATTTTTCGCAAATTTTTATTACTATGAAATTATAGTCCTATTCAATCCGTTTGTCAAAACTTAACCTAAGATTATCATACATTTCATCTGCAATTGTTCGGTCTTTTTTGAGCAAACGTTTTCTTTATGAACAGTTTTAGTTTTTAGGAACTTTCTCTTATTATTCATTATTTTTATAAGTTTAACTTCTTTTAACTTAGGCGTTCCTCTTGCTTATATTCAATGGGCAACCATTTAAGAACTTCTTCAATCTGCTTGCTCCAATAATACCATTCATGCGTTCCAGGAGATTTCTTATAGATTAAGTCAAATCCGTTATCTTCAAGTACAGCTGATGCACGATCATTTCCTGCTACAAGATAATCTTGTTCTCCGCACCAACTGTAGAGTTTAGGTTGCGGTCCTACATGATGCTCTGCCAGATAGAGAATACTGTTCTCACTCTCATTGAACTGGTCAAGATTTCCAAATAACCCTGTCCAATAAGCCTGATTTTCAGCACTTTGTTCTTTCAAGTCTGACAGGTCCAAGGCCCCTGATAAACTGGCCGCATAACTGAAATTATTTGTTGCCAAAGCCAGCTTGAAGGCGCCATATCCTCCCATAGATAAGCCTGCAATAAAGTTTTTCTCTCTTTTGGTGCTTAGATTAGGAAAGAAATTATGAAGAACTTGTGGTAATTCCTTAGCAATCGCATCAAAATACTTCATGCCGTAGCTTGTGTTCGTATAGAAACCCAAATCAGTCGAGGGCATAACAAGTGCAAGCTGAGTATGTCGAATCAATCGGTCAATCCCTGTTCGTATCAACCATGAATCTTCGTTTCCTGACATTCCATGTAAGAGATACAGTACAGGGATGTCACTGTTCACTTCTTTTCCTGTCTTACTGGACTCTGGATAAATCACATTAAATTTACGATTCATTCCTAGTGTTTCAGAGTAATACTCAACATTTATAATAGCCATTTTTCCTCCTATCCTATTTACTTTTATCTACCCAAGTAAACGTTTCCTACTATTATAACATAAGAAATATTACATATCTCTATAATCTTATGTCTATTCAATCAAAAAAAGAGTTCTTGTCATACAATTTGACATACTCTTTTTTACAGAAATTATTTAACCGTTTGAATGACCCAGCCCTTCTTTTTATAAATAAATCGTGTTGCACCTTGTTGATCAGTCCGATAAATTTTTATATTTTCCGCATACAGGTTCTTTAAGGTTTCCTGACTAGGATGCTTGTAGCGATTGTTTTTTCCCACAGAGATAAGAGCAATCTTCGGCTTAAGATTTTTCAAAAACTCTACTTTTGAAGAACTCTTACTCCCATGATGACCGACCTTCAAAACATCCGTCTGCAGGTTGGGGTAACGTTTCTGCAAGTCCCTTTCCCCTTCTTCCTCCAAATCCCCCGTAAACAAAAATTTTTTTCCATAAAATTCACCAAAGGTTACGAGAGAGTTATCGTTGTTACTCCTTCCTTCAAGACCTGTGGCTAAAAAGTGAAGATGACCATCAAATATTGGGAGTTTATCCCCTTCTCGTGCAAAATGGACCTTACTTTTTAACTTGGACAACTTTTTAGCAAAACTTTTTTTCTTCAAGGCTGTTTCAGAGATGTAAATATGCTTTATCTTCATCTTCTGCGACAATATTTCCAAATCCCCCATATGATCTTCATCTGGATGAGTCAAGATTAGAGTTTCAACAGTCCCAATTCCCTGTGATTTAAGGTAGGGGATAAGTGTCTTCTCCGCATTACTTTTATAGGAGGCGCTTTTCCAACTTTCATCTGAGCCTAAGTTGAGTTTTCCCCCAGTATCAATGAGAATATTTCGCCGGTTCCATTTATCTTGCAAAAGAATGCTATCTCCTTGACCCACATCCACCATCGTGATGCTTGCCTGTCGTGGATTTTTAACGAGGAAAAACAATAGAAAAAGTACAGAAAATAACACTAGATTCCAAGTTTTTTTCTTGTAAAAATCAATAAAAAGACCGCTAAATCCAAAAAGTAAAAGTAAAAATAAAACGTCCGGCTTCCCTAATATCAAAGGATACTGGAACAAAGACTCCACAACTTTTATTATACTTTCCAAAAATATAAAAAAGTCATTAAAAAAAATCAAATTGATGCCCAGCAATGAAAGGAGGAAAATGAGAAGTAAGCCCGGCAAGAGTAAAAAGTCAAAGATTAAACTGAAAAATAGGGTCAGTAAGATAGATAAAGGCTGGAAACTGTGAAAATGAAAAATTAAAAGTGGAAGTACACCAACAGCTAATACCGTAGAATCAAGCAAGGTTTTTTTGATTCCTTTGACATGGTTGAACTTCCCAGAGAAAATGACCAGTAAAAAGGAGTAAATCATGGTTAGCTGTCCCCCTGCTGTCATTAAAAAATTGGTCTTAAACAAAAGCAAAAGAATAAAAGTCAAGGAAAATTTATCAACCGTTCTTTTCATGAGAAGATTTTTTTGGAGCAGAGCACGTAAAATCGACACAGATAAACCTGTAATAAAAGCATAAAAAATTGAAAAGGGGACTTGGATAAAAAATACAATAGATTGGGACAAGCCCAGTCTTAGCAAAATTTTTCGGAGCAGTTCAATGAAGAAATTTACCTGCATACCCGAAAGCGCAAAAAGATGGATAATACCAAGACTTGTATAAATGTCATTCATTTCTTCAAAATCTTTATCCAGCCAGCCAAAAAGTAAACCTGTCATATAAGAGGACATGGGTTTTGGAAAATGTTCCTGCGTCCAAAGAATAGCTTGCCTGCGTAAAAGGCGCATGTCAAAACCGTTCAAACGCTCAATCCCTTGAATTTTTTCTAACTGTACCAGACGATAAATTCCTTGACTTTTTAAATACTTTTTGTAGTCAAACCCCGAAAAATTACGCTGCTCCTCAGGTTCTTCTAGCTGCCCTTCAAAGTAAATAAGGACGTTTACATCTAGCTTTTTAAAATATTCTTGTTCCTTTTGACTTTTAAAAGTATAAAAAACTTGATAATCTTGTCCACTTGTTTCTCCTCTAAAACTTAATCGACTCCCATTGACTTCAATTGTATCAATATAGGGTTTAATCTTAGAAATTTTGTCTGGCTGTCTACTTTCTTTTATTCTTTCCGTTTCTTTAACCCAGAAGAAAAACAAGGCAAAACCCAACAAGATCAAGAGTAAGCCATAATAACCTCTATAAAAAGAAAGAACCGTACTCGCCAAAGTCAGAATGCACAGTGGCCAGGAAAAGCTGAAAATAAGAAAGTAAAATAAAACCAAAAGATAAATCAAATAAATAAGAGAAAAATTTTGCTTCATATGCTACCTGCAGTCTTCCCCTAATCTACAACTATTGAGTCTCTTAACTTTTCTAAAGTTTTGGGACCGAAGCCGCTCACTTTTCCCAAGTCCTCCACACTCTTGAAGTTTCCATTTTCAGAGCGATAGTCGATAATATCTTGTGCTTTTTTAGCGCCCACGCCACTAAGTTGCTGCAGTTCCGCCAAATCAGCTGTATTAAGGTTTATTTTTGATTTTTCCTCTTTCTCGCTTTCAGCTGTTCCTCCAGTCTCTCCTTCCAACAGTTTTCTTGTATCCACCTCTCCACGTGCAGGAACATAGACCTCTGCTTCATCTTGCAGCTTTTTCGCAAGATTTATAGCCTTTCTTTCTGCTTCTTCAGTGAAGCCCCCAGCACGTGCATTTGCATCAGATACACGCTGTTTGGCTGAAAGCTTGTAGACACCAGGCTTTCGCACGGCTCCTTTGACATCAACAAAAATATCCTCCTCAACACTTTTTCCCTCCTTAACTTCTTTTTCCGGTTTTGATTTTTTGCTATCTACAGCAGACCATTCAAGATTGTCTGACTTCTTAGTGCTGCTTTTTTCTTGCTTACCCAGATAAAGAGCACCTAGAACGACTACAATTGTAAGACTTCCGATAATTATTTTTAAATTATCTCTGATGTATTCTGATATTTTTTCCATATCTTATAATACGAAAAAACATGCAGCGCCTCACTACATGTTTTTATTTTAAGTTCCAAGGCTAACAATGATTAAACCTATCACCACTAAGACTGCAAGAAAACCTGCATTTACCAAAGCAAAATATTTTATAAATCCTGCTGTTTCTCCCCTTGCTTGTATGCGGATAATCTTGTAAGCAATCAAAGTTGCCATTGAGGCCACAAGCGTTCCAATGCCTCCAATGTCAGCACCGATAACAACTGAAATAGCATGAGGTGTAAAAGGTGAAATAAGAATCGGAGCTGCAATATTAGAGATAATTTGACTCATAAAAACCGTACCCAAAAAGGACATTTGTGGACCAACAAAGGCATTGCGAATAAAGTCAGTTAAAGTTTGGATATGAGCAATATTTCCCACAATTAAGAAGAAGAAAACAAAGGTAAAGAGCAGATGGTAATCTACCCCTTTAAAGAGAGCTGGACGGTAAAAAAGAACAATAACAGTCACGACAGCTACAGCTAAATAAAAGTTCACATAACCAAAGACTGCCGCTGCCATCAAGACCATCAAGGCAATAAAGACTGAAATTTCCAGTCGCTTAAACGTGTTAACCCTGGTCTCAATGACCAAAGGCTCATTATCAATAAATTGACAGGCCAAATTGAGAAGAAGCAAACCAGCAAGCCAAAGTAGGCCCGTCCCCTTGAAAAATTCTAAATTTGTCAAGGCTTGTCCCAAATGATGATCTGGGTTTTGATAGAAAGAATACAGATAAAGATTATGAGGATTTCCTTGCGGAAGAAGACTTGACCCTGTGTGACAGGCCGGAACAATCATAGCTGCACCGATATAGACCGATTTACGATTTTTTATCTCTCGTGTAATGGTTAAATAAAGAGGTAAGATAGTCAAAATCGTTAAATCGTTAGTAAAAAATAAAGCAAAAAAGAAGGCCAGCATTGTGGTAAATCGTACAAGCTGACGCGTTGTTTTACTTCTCTTGACTAAGCTTTGGCCGATGTAGGATAAAATACCTGTAGAGCGAAAACCAGCAATAACCAACATGAGACCAAAAACAGTGACGATAACTTTATCGTCAAAAAATTCAGTCTGGACGCCACCCATGCTTACTGAAATCACCGCAATTATAAAGGATACGAGAAAAACCTTATCAACAATAAAAAAATGGGTCAACTTTTTGAAAGTACTACTTGGCTTTCCTGTGATTTGCTGTTCCATATTTTCTCCTAAAAAAACTGATTAATTACACTCCTACAATTATACAACTTTTTTCCATGAATTTACGAAAAAGATTATAAAAAATCGTATTTTTTTAGAAGAAGTAAGAGAACAGACACAGCCAAGCCCAAAAATAGATAAAATTGACCTTTTTAAGCAAGTGATGGTTCATAACTTGCTGCGCTCCTTGCGTATCATCACTCTGATTTGCTAAAACAAAAAGTACTTTTTACAGTACTTTTGTTGTCCAAGATTCACAATTCCAAGTTTCAGTAGCCACATCTTGGTAAAACTCTGGTTCATGGGAAATCAAAAGAATTGTTCCCTTATATTCTTGCAAGGCACGCTTGAGTTCGTCCTTGGCATCCACATCCAAATGGTTAGTTGGTTCATCAAGGACAAGAACATTGCTTTCAGCATTCATTAATTTGCACAGGCGAACTTTAGCTTTTTCACCCCCACTTAAAACAGCAACTTTACTTTCGATGTGTTTTTTGGTTAAGCCACAACGCGCAAGTGCTGCACGAACTTCTGCTTGGTTCATTGCCGGAAAAGTGTCCCAAATCTCTTCCAAACATGTTTTTCCATTATCGCTTTTGACTTCTTGCTCAAAGTAGCCAATCTCTAACTTTTCACCACGTTGAACTTCACCACTAAGCGCTTTTATTTCGCCTAGGATACTGCGCAAGAGTGTTGTTTTACCAATCCCATTTGCCCCTGTAAAAACAATTTTCTGTCCACGTTCAGCTCGCAAGTTAAGCGGACGAGATAAAGGTTCAGTATAACCAATAACTAAATCCTTCGTCTCAAAAATAAGTTTACTTGAAGTTGGACCTTTTTTAAAGTCAAATTGCGGTTTTGGTCGTTCGGCACTTAGTTCAATCATGTCCATTTTATCTAACTTTTTCTGACGGGACATGGCCATATTTCGTGTAGCTACACGTGCTTTATTTCGCGCCACAAAATCTTTAAGATCTGCTATTTCTGCCTGTTGACGTTTATATGCAGCTAACTCTTGTTTTTTCTTCATTTCATAGACAGATTGAAAATCTTCGTAATTACCAACATAACGGTCTAAGGAGCCATTTTCCATATGATAAATGATGTTAATGACAGAGCTCAGGAAAGGAATGTCATGCGAAATCAAGATAAAGGCATTTTCATAGTCCAGAAGATACTGTTTAAGCCATGCAATATGTTCTTCATCCAAATAGTTTGTGGGCTCATCCAGCATCAGAATTTCGGGTTTTGTCAGCAAGAGTTTTGCCAAAAGAACCTTGGTGCGTTGGCCACCAGAAAGATCTTCAACATCACGCTCAAAACCAATCTCGTGAAGACCAAGTCCGCGCCCGATTTCTTCTACTTTAGAGTTAATTTGATAAAAATCACTTTGCTCCAGAATATCTTGCAGTTCGCCGACTTCTTCCAAAAGTTGATCCATCTCTTCTGGGGGCACATCTCCCATCTTCAGATAAAGCTCATTAATTTCCGCTTCAATATCAAAAAGGTACTGAAAGGCACTTGAAAGAACATCCCGAATCGTTTGTCCTTTTTGTAAGACTGCATGTTGATCCAAGTAACCCACGCGAACTTTTTTAGACCACTCCACTTTTCCTTCATCAGGTTGTAAAGCACCTGTGATGATATTCATAAAGGTGGATTTTCCTTCACCATTTGCCCCGACAAGCCCGACATGTTCGCCTTTAAGCAGACGAAAAGACACATTTTCAAAAATCACGCGCTCGCCAAAGCTATGGGATAAATTTTTTACATTGATAATACTCATATTACTGCTCTTTCTTTTACATACTGTTTAATAGTTTAACACAAAAAATTGAAAGTAGGAAGTTGTGTTACTTGTTCAGGAAATCTGATACATATCTGAGTTTCTGGTTAGAATAGCACCTTGCAATTTGAAAAAGTATAAAATAAATATGCCCCTCATAAAATACGAAGGACATATTTACACTTACAATATTTTTTCATCGGAAAAGCTGCGCCTTATTTATTACCCGATACGAGCGAAGATTTTCTTATGAAAATCCCTATCCGCTGATTCAATCGGGAAAAAGCT
>NZ_DKXK01000010.1:0-7444 GCF_002492185.1 Lactococcus sp. UBA7128 | reverse complement strand
CACTTAAATTATAAATTCAAGATATAAAAATGTGGAATTACAGGATTCATAAGGGAAAACACCTCCTAAAACGGCAGCGTTTCAGGTACCACGCTTCTCTGTGCAGTTTGAGCGGCAGCTAAATTTTCTATGTCTAAGTGAAACCACAAGACTAGTTTACAACTGCTTACACAGCTTGTCCTACTCTAAATAAAGTAAGGGAATCCTTGATCCACGCATAGAAAAATCGCGAGAAGAAGGCAAACTCTCTTGGACGCTTTCCCCCAAAAAGTCTAAGAAACCTCGCCTCATCACGCTGTGAAAATGGGCAGTTTTCATCAAAAATAACCTCATGCGTTTGTCATGAAAATGTTCTGCTTTTCCTTACATGCTTGATTTTCAGCTATTGCACACTTACCATGCGGTCCTTTCCAAAAATATCTTGGTGAATGCTAACAGCTTTCTCCGGGAATTTTTCTTCAAAAAGTGCTTTCACTTTCTCTCCTTGTTTGTAGCCAATTTCCAAATATATTTTTCCCTCAGGTTTCAAGTAGTTTTGGGCCCTTTCTGCTATTTTTTCATAAATTGCTAATCCTTGATGTTCTGCAAAAAGCGCGCGCTCTGGCTCGAAACGAATAACAGATTGGTCCATCTCATAAGTCTCGTCAAAAGCTATATAAGGTGGATTAGATACAATGATATCGTACTTCTCTTGTACATTTTCAAAAACATTTGAATTAATAAACCTTAAGACTAGATTATGTTTTGAGGCATTTTCACGTGCTACCTCAAGAGCGCCTTCTGAAATATCCACTGCTGTAATCTGCCACTGCTCTCTCTGTTGCGCTAAAGCCAAGGCAATAGCTCCTGAACCTGTCCCGATATCTAAAACAGCACGAGAACTTCCGTCGTTATCTGTCAAAATCATCTGAACAAGCTCTTCTGTTTCTGGGCGCGGAATCAGCACACGTTTGTCCACAATCAATTTTAAGCCACAAAACTCCGCCCAGCCGACAATATATTGTGGCGGTTCATCATTTTCTAAACGTCGAGCTATCGCCTTTAACTCTACCCATTCTGTTTCTGAAATAATTTCTTTCTGCAAATTTAACCATTGCAACTTCGTTAATTCGTGCAAGTTTCTCCAAACAAATTCTAGAGCAAAGGGCTCTTCTAGGTTGCTAGAGAGCTGTCGCACGGCCTCAATCCATAACATCTTTTCTTTCCGCCTCCTCACTTTTAAAGTAGAGAAAATAGGTTCTGACAAATACATAGAGGATTACCATATTACTTTTGACAAAAAGGACCGCTTTTTTATTGCGTGTCCTGTTCTTTTCATTGACAATATTTTCCAACCTATAAGTACCCTTAACTTTTTGTGCTTTCTCTACTTCTCACAGTCTCTAAAGCATCTCTTTTATCAGTTAAGCCTAAAATATGAAGGCTCTCACCCTAGAACAACCTTCACTCTCTTGTTTCAAACTGAAACTTCTATATTACTTGTTAAGCTCTGCCAACTTTTCCGTTTGATCATAAACCACGAGTGCATCAATGACTTCATCCATTTTTCCAGAAAGGATGGTATCCAACTTTTGTAAAGTTAATCCGATACGGTGGTCCGTCACACGGTTTTGTGGGAAATTATAGGTCCGGATACGCTCTGAACGGTCACCTGTTCCGACAGTAGACTTACGTTCAGCGTTTTGTTTATCCAACTCGATTTGTTGATAGTAGTCAAATACCTTTGTGTTAAGCAACTTGATGGCTTTATCACGGTTTTTTTGCTGCGTACGTTCTTCTTGCATTTCGACTTTGATGCCTGTAGGCAAGTGAACCATACGTACAGCTGTGGCAACCTTGTTGACGTTTTGTCCACCAGCACCTGAGGCATGGTAGATATCAACACGGAGATCTTTTTGCTCAATTTTCATCTCGAACTCTTCAACTTCAGGCATGACAAGCACTGTTGCTGTTGAAGTATGTACGCGTCCTTGTGTTTCCGTTGTTGGCACGCGCTGCACGCGGTGAGCACCAGATTCATATTTTAGTTTACTGTAAACAGAAGTCCCTGAAACAAGGGCTGAAACTTCTTTATAACCGCCAATGCTTGTCACACTGGCTTCCATGATTTCAAATTTCCAGCCTTGTGACTCTGCATAATGTTGGTACATATTTAGCAAATCGCCAGCGAAAAGGGCTGCTTCATCACCTCCTGCTGCGCCGCGAATTTCCAAGATGATATTTTTATCATCATTTGGATCTTTAGGAAGCAAGAGAATTTTAATCTTTTCTTCCAGTTCTTCTTTGGCTGCTTTTGCTTCTGAAAGCTCCTCTTTGAGCATTTCTTTCATGTCCTCATCAAGGCCACCTTCACCAAGCATTTCTTCGCTATCGGAAATCGTTTCAAGCACCTTTTTATATTCATTATAAGTGGCTACAGTATCACGCAGATTGGCTTCTTCACGTGAAAGCTCCATAAAGCGCTTTGTATCATTGACAACCTGTGGGTCACTGAGTAATTCACCCAGCTCCTCATATCGTCCTACCATTGTTTCAAGTTGATCAAACATTTTTTATTTTTCCTTACTTCTTTTTTATATCTCTTCGTTTATACGATTACCCTTCATCTTTTTCAACGGATGAAAGTAGTGCTTACGGCACACTGGAATGTAGCTCTCATTGCCACCAATCTGCAGTTGCTCGCCTTCATATACAGGTTCGCCTTCAACCATGCGTAAAACCATTGTTGCTTTTTTACTGCAATACCAGCAAATCGTTTTAATTTCTTCGATTTTATCAGCCAGAAGCAATAAGTATTTTGAACCTTCAAAAAGTTCATTTCTGAAATCATTTTTTAAGCCAAAAGCCATCACGGGGACATCTAAATCATCGACCACGCGTGCCAGATCATAAATATTTTGTTTATTGAGAAACTGGGCTTCATCAATCAGCACACAAAAAGGCCTTACAGGTAAGTTTTCAATATAGGCGTACACATCCAGCTTATCATCGATAGCCACAGCATCACTGCTCATACCAATACGACTTGCGACTATACCAACACCGGCACGTGTATCTAAACTAGAAGTCATAATCAAAACAGGTTTTCCCTGTTCTTCATAATTATGGGCAACTTTCAGAATTTCGATACTTTTGCCTGAGTTCATACTGCCATATTTGAAGTACAATTGTGCCATTTCTATCCCCTTAATTTCCCTATTTTTCCTAAATCTTCCCAGTCCGCACCAATAAAGGGTTAGGAAAGAGTTGTCTGAGAGGTTTTATTTCCCATAATTCCCCTAAAATTATCTTGTGTAGAGCGCAAATAGAATTCTCTCTATTTTACCATATTTATAAAATTTTTTGTCGGGCTTTTGAATGCGAATTGGAAAAATTTTGAAGCTTTCTATAAAGTTTTTACACTCCATTAAATAGGACATGGACAAGGAATTTCAAAGCTATTTTGATGCTCCTGATAACTCTGAACATGAATAAAAAGCAGAATGTTCTAAACTAGCAATTCTATTTTCCCTGCTCAATAAACATAATGTTATTTTGCTCTCGCTATACTTAAGTAAGTTAATCTTCCCCAAGCATCACGTGCTTTAACACTCTGTTTCGCTTAAATTCCACTGCATTATCCATTTTATTTTTGGATTACATCTATTATTATTCTAACAGTACTTTCAAGTTCTCTTGCCGCTCTTTTAAGACTGCCTTTAACGTCTGAGGCATACTTTCTATTTTTGCCCCTAAACCTAGATAAAGAAGCCAGTCCGCATAGTATTCCACTTCTTCTTCATTCCTTTCATCAATTTGTGTTTGGAAAAGTCCTGAAGATTGAAACATACCCGTAAATCGTAAAATTAAGCCTGGTGGGTGAAAAACTTTGAAACGGTCTATTGCTCGCTTGTTGAGTGTAACTTTGAGATTGCCTTGTGTCCTTAACTGCTGGCGTTGCGCCAGAATCTCCTTTTCACTTAAAGGTGGGCTTCCCACCAAAGACTTGCTCTCTCTGAGTTGCTCAATTGGCATATAACGAAAGTCAGTGGTGTCAAGATTATAAAGATCTAAAAGCCAAGTCCCTTGCATTTGAAAGACTTGCAAAATATAAGCGTTTAACTGTTCAAGTCTTCCCGTCACGGGTTCGTAAGTCAAAGTCATGTAACGGTCCGTCAGAGCCAGATTCAGAAGTTGATTAAACTCAGGCGGTCCCGCATCATCCAGCTCTAAAATATCAGGGTGGGCAGGGTTGGAACCCGTAAAAAGCAACAGTTGATTCAACATAATAAGAATATCCTGCTGAGTCTGTGGTGCTATAGCAATCAACTTTTCCATAATCGTTTTGCGACCGTGAAGATAGGGCAATTGCTGGTTTTTAGTAGCCATAAAAGCGATGAAAACAGCCTTAAGCTCATCAGGTGTAAAACGTACAGTAGGTAAAAAATCATTTTGCATGACAAAATACCCTCCCCCACGGCCACGTTCCGCAACTAAAGGCAAGCCCATAGCCTCAATATCTTGCACATCTCGGATGGCTGTAGCACGGGAAATATCAAACTCTTTTTGCAGCTCCGCTATTGTAAATTGCGAGCGATTATTAATATAGCGCATGATTAAATTGATGCGTTCGGATTTTTTCATATTTTGATTATACTAAAAAGTATCAGTTTTTGATACATTTAAACGCTATACTATACTTGCGCTTAATCCTAAGTGACAAATAAACGAAAAATTAGGAGTATTTAAATGAACTACACAATCACACATATCCCCGAAGATTACAAGATGACTGCTTTTGGTATCACATTTGAAGATTTTAACGACTGGGCAGGCAACGCCCAAAAAACTGCACAACTCAAACAAAGCATCATTGAAAATGGAGCACTGGCTGAACTCGCTAAAAAATCAGACGGGCAAATTTATCAAATCAACTACGCAACTGAAGCAGGTGCACGCCGTGGCTTTGGTGTCATGGGTTCTTTCTCTGAAGTTGCAAACACCGATGTTTTCGAATTTCTAGCTGGTGATTATCTCGTTTTTGAGATGACAGGAGATGATAAAAATACCTTGGCAGATCAGTTAACCGGCTACGTCTTTGGTCAAGCCTTGAGTGAAATCTCTGAATGGCAGTATATCGGCCCTAGCAATGCAACTGCAGTCACTGAAAATCCTAATGGCACTTTCACTGCAACGATGACTTTGCGTGCTCAAAAAGTTGAGGCATAAGTCAAAATTTATTATAATCAAAGAAGTTCTATATTCTCCAAACACTGAAAGGAATTCTATGGATTATCAATTAGAAACAAAAGAAGCTTTTAGCCTTGCGGCTATTGGCTTCAGCCTTCAATCAGATTTATCTGACATGGATGCTGTTATCGCAGAGAAAACAGCTTTTTATAAAAAACTGACACAAGATGGGACGCTGGATGCGCTTAAGCAATCAGCTACGGACGACCTTGAATGGTCTGTCAATGAAGTCTACCAAAACAAGGCTTGGAACTACCGTGCCATTTCTACAAGTAAATCTTTAGAAATTGCTACACGTATGGTTGAATTTCCTGCAGGTGACTATATCACTGTATCTGGTATGTCTGAAGATGCTGATGGACTATTTGATCAACTGACTTACAAAGCTTTTGGAGAGATATTGCCATATGTCACAGACTATGCCTATGTGGGAGGCCCTAATGCCACTTGGCGTAAAGATAATGGAGACGGCACGTATTCAGGACAATTTATTGTGCCTGTAGTCAAACAATAAAACCACCCGTAAAACGGGTGGTTTTAACTTGGAAGCATCTCGCTAAAGGATACAGGTTTCTTAACACTAAGTTTGCAAAGAGGAATATCGTACTTTTCCTGTTCTCGAACATATTTTGCTACTGTTTTCTTATTTAATCTAACTGTAGTAACACAATTACTTTCTGTCCAAGATGTCCTATTTGCTATAATAAGCGAGAAAAATTATGTAAGATTTCTTAGCATTTCTTGACATCACTCCTGCGTTTCTTCATAAAGATACTATTAATCCTCTTTTCCTTTACGCTTCTTGGCAAGAAGAATAGAAGTCGCTACAGCTAACAAGCCTAATACTCCCCATACAAGTGATGCTAAGAGGCTCTCTCCAGTTGCAGGAAGTTTCTTCTCTACTTTTGTTGATTTTGTATTATTATCAACATTTTTCTGGCCTGTAGACTTATCACTTTCTGGTTTATCCTTATTAGAATTGTCACTCTCATCTTTTGGTTTTTGCTCATAATAAACATTAACCTCAGTTGAATCTGTATCTGGAGTGACAGTTTCTTTAGCCACCTCGCTCACAGAAGGTGAACCGTAGCCTTGCGCACTGTAGTCTGGGGAAACAAGTTTGTCCCAGACATCAGAAGTTGTCGTCCATGAAGCGGAATCTTCTGTTGTGTCCACTTTGCCGTCACCATTGGTGTCATAGCCAAGCAGCTCACCTGTTACTTTGTCCACAACAGCGGTACGGGTGTAAGTCACGGTTTGGACTTCTTGTTTGAGGACCTTGCCTGTCTTCTTGTCTACATAGTTGATGGTCCGCGTGAGGGTCTTCGAAAGGGAAGACTTGTCGGTACCTTCTGGCCACTTCGGTCCGTCTGGACGGTTTGGATCAATTGGACTACCCGGTATGCCCGGTTGTTCTGGAGTTGCAGGTGTGGTTTCATGCTCATAATAAACATTAACCTCAGACGAGTCTGTATCTGGAGTAACAGTTTCTTTAGCCACTTCAGCCACAGAAGGGGAACCATAGCCTTGGGCGCTGTAGTCTGGAGAAACAAGCTTATCCCAGACATTAGAAGTTGTGGTCCATGAAGCATCACCTTCTGTCGTATCTACCTTGCCGTCCCCATTGGTGTCATAGCCAAGCAGTTCGCCTGTCACTTTGTCCACAACTGCGGTACGGGTATAGGTCACCGTTTGAACCTCTTGTTTGAGGAGCTTGCCTGTCTTCTTGTCCACATAGTTGATGGTCCGCGTGATCATCTTCGAAAGGGAAGACTTGTCAGTACCTTCTGGCCATTTCGGTCCGTCTGGCTGATTTGGATCAATTGGACTGCCCGGTGTACCCGGTTGTTCTGGAGTCACAACTGTAGTTTCATGTTCATAATAAACATTAACCTCTGTGCTCTTACTGTCTGGAGTGACTGTCACCTTGTCCACTTCACCCACAGAAGGCGAGCCATAGCCTTGGGCGCTGTAGTCCGGAGAAACAAGCTTATCCCAGACATTAGAAGTTGTGGTCCATGAAGCACTATCTTCGGTCGTGTCTACCTTGCCATCACCATTGGTGTCATAGCCAAGCAGCTCTCCTGTTACTTTGTCCACAACTGCAGTACGAGTGTAGGTAACCGTTTGAACCTCTTGTTTGAGGACCTTGCCTGTGTTCTTGTCCACATAGTTGACGGTCCGCGTGATTGTCTTCGAAAGGGAAGACTTGTCG
>NZ_DKXK01000011.1:0-12253 GCF_002492185.1 Lactococcus sp. UBA7128 | reverse complement strand
GAGAAAAGGGTGGGTGGTTTGGCTTGGGGCTTGGCTTTAGACATGAAGAAAAGAAGCCCCGGTTGGAGCTTCTTGACTTTGTGTACTTAGATAACTTTTATTTAAATTTATCGAAAAAACCTTTTTTCTGCTCTGAGATCTTTTGTCCACTTGCTTTAGCAAAATCACGCAATGCATCACGCTGAGCTTCATTCAATTTTTCAGGCGTTACAATGTTAACAACAACGTGTTGGTCACCTTGACCACTGCCGCGTAACTTCGGTGCTCCCTTACCTCTAAGTCGGAAATTTGTACCCGTCTGTGTACCAGCTGGAATCTTCAACTTCACATTTCCATGAACAGTTGGAACCTCAACCTCATCACCTAAAGCAGCCTGAACAAAACTCAATGGCATCTTGTAGTAGATTTCACTGCCATCACGTTCAAACTTGTCGCTGGCAGAAACTTGGAAACGAACATAAAGATCTCCGTAAGGTCCTCCATTTGTTCCTGCATCACCTTGACCTTGTAAACGCATCTGTTGACCTGACTCTACACCTGCTGGTACTTTTACCTTAACAGTATGTGCCAGCTTTTCATGACCTGTTCCGTGACATGTTGGACAAGGAGACTTGATTTCTTTACCTGTTCCGTGACAAACATCGCAGACAGCACTTGTTGACATACGGCCTAATGGTGTGTCACGAACAACTTGTATTTGTCCTCGACCATGACATTTATGACATGTTTCAGGATGTGTCCCTAGTTTGGCACCTGAACCTGCACAAGTATGACAAAGTTCTTCACGATGATACTTGATTTCTTTTTCGACCCCAAAGATTGCTTCTTCAAATGTTAAGTTAATGCGGTATTGTAAGTCATCCCCTTGACGAGGTGCATTAGGATTAACTTGAGCTCCGCCGCCTCCAAAGAAACTTGAGAAAATATCTTCAAAGCCACCAAAACCACCTGCACCTTGGAAACCATCAAAGCCAGAGAAACCTCCCTGACCGCCAAAGCCAGCATTAGCTCCTGCTGTACCATATTGGTCATAGTTGGCACGTTTTTCTTCATCACTTAATGTTTCATAAGCTTCTTGAATTTCTTTATATTTATCTTCTGCACCCGGATCTTTGTTGATATCTGGATGGTATTTTTTGGATAGTTTTCGATAAGCTTTTTTAATTTCGTCTTGGCTGGCATTTTTATCCACACCGAGACGTTCGTAAAATTCTGTGTTATTCATATATATTAACCTTCTTGACATGGAATATTAAGAGTATCACTCGATTTTTCAAACGAGCACTCTCTAGAAGTAGCCTATTTTTTCAGCTACTATAATATATTTTAGCATTTTTTAAAGCATTTGGCAAAAAAATTAGCACTCCATATTATAGAGTGCTAAACGCTAATAATTTCACTAAAAAAAATACAAACCGAAGCTTGTATTTTGTTTCAATTGTTTATTAAGGACGGATGAAACTTACGCCAGCTGTTGAACATTCACGTGTTGTCCCCCAACCACCGTTAAAGTTGCCTTCGATAACTGTCATTTTTGAACCAGATACAGAAAGGACGACAGCAACGTGACCTACGCCTCCTGCACCCTGATTACCTGGAGGGAATACAGCAATAGTACCTGCTGCAGGACCACTGTTAGCATAAGCTACCCAGTCACCTGCATTTCCCATATACGTTGGTATCTTTCCACCAAAATAATCCCATACAAAGGCTGTACATTGACCTGCAGGGTATGGATTTTTACCAGAAGGACTTACTGGTTTTACCGGATCTGGCGTTGGTACTGGTGTTGGAGTAGGTGTAGAGGTGTTGTTATTTCCTCCTGTTCCATTTGTAGCTGGTGCTGAAGGTCCAGCAGCAGTGTTGTTTTTCACCGCTTGCTCTTGTTGGACAACTATAGACTTCTCTGCTGCTGCTTTTTGAGCTTCAGCAGCTTTTTGGGCTGCTTTTTCTGCGGCCGCTTTTTGGTTCAGCAAGTCTTGTTTCTTACCTTCTTCAGTTGCTACTGTTGCCTGATAATCCAACTGCGCAACTTTGAGAGCTGCTTCTTGAGTTGCCAACTCATCTGCTTGTGAATCCAACTCTTGTTGAAGACGTGTTGCCTCAGCATATTTCTTTTGATTATCTGCCAACTTATTTTGGATATCCTTTTGATCAGCTTGTTGTTGCTCAATCATTGACTTATTCGCACCGGCAACAGTTGCCATAGCTGTCATTTTTTGAATCGCATCTGTCAGTGATTTTGAATCCAATATAGCAGACATATAGCTTGTAGCTGAGCCATCTGTTTGTGCGCTGCGCGCTTGCGCTTCAAGCGCTGTATTACGTTCTTTAATACTTTTGCTCAACTTTTGAATCTGTTGAGATTGCTCTTTTTGTTGAGCCATCAACTCATTAACTTTTTTAGTCATTGATGATTGCTTTGATTTTAAAGTGCTCACCTGTGACTGGATAGCATCTACTTGTGACTGTGCCTTAGCAGCTTCACTTTTAGCACTCGCAATCTTTGAATCTTGCTGTGCAATCTTCGAATCTGTGGTATCAGCCTCTACAGCAGCAAGTGGTGCACCCGCCGTCAGTACGACTGTCGAAAGCATCAACGCTGTAATAAGTTTTTTCTTCATAAAATCTTTAATTTTGCCTCCCTAGGTTAGTTCGGTAACATATTATATTGTATCACGACCACATAGCTACTTTGTAACATTTTAGTTACACTTTTATTTAAGTTCGTTTCTTATTGTTTCTTCTTTTTTTCATAAGGCGCTAAAAAGAGGAGTAAAATAGCGACAAATACCATTACATTAATGGCATTAGCTCCAATTAACCTCATTTTTACTTTTTTGATTTATATCTTAGGGGAAGCAGCATTTTCTTATCTTCTGTAGCATGTGCACATTATCAGAGAAAATCTTAAATTTTTCTTTGATAAAAGTTCTGCAAAACAGGGAGTTTAAGCCATTCTTTACAGCATTTACTCATTTCATGGATAATGCTATATGATTGTCCTTTGCTTATATCAGGTGGAGTTTCTGATAAAGTCGACGACTCCAAAACGATAGATACTTTAAATTCAAACTTTTATGGCGTTTGCAAGAAGCTAGAGACAGTGGTTCAAAAAATATTTTACCCCCTGTCTTGTTGCCCTTTCTTGCAATAGAACGGTTTTATTTTAAAAAGCACAACGATTGATAAAGGTAATCATAAGGAAAGAACCACAATAAAAATCCGAGTATTTTAGGCGCTCGGATTTTCTCTTCAATATTCGTTCCTCCCCTTTTTCAAGAGGTACATCCGTAGTAAAAAAGACAAAGCGGTAAAACTTTGTCTAAAGCTTAAAAAAGCTAATATTACATCTTTCCACCCTTCTTAAGGACGAATGAAACTTACACCTGCAGCTGAAACTTCACGTGTAGTACGGATACCTAAACCTCCACCGTTAGGACCTGAGAAGTTCGTTTCTGAGATAGTCAGCTTATTGCCATTTACAGCTGTTACAACAGCAACGTGACCTACACCCCCAGCACCTTGGTTACCTGGAGGGAAGACGGCAATTGTACCTACTGCTGGACCGCTATTAGCATAAACTACCCAATCTCCCGCATTTCCAGCATATGTTGGAATTCTTCCGCCGAAGTATTCCCAAACTCCCCATGTACATTGTCCCCATGGATAAGGGTTACTTAAGCTTGATCCTGGTGTACTGCTTGATCCTCCTCCAGCTGTGCTGTTACTTGAACCACTATTTGAGTTTGCAACACTACTTGATGAAGATGAAGAGGTACTGCTATCTGGAACTGGTGTAGTAACCACAGGTACTGTCTCCGTAGATGAAGCAGTCGGAGCATCTTTCTTAGTATCTACGGCTTGTTCTGCCTGTGCTTTTTGAGCAACTTGTGCTGCTTTCTCTGCTTTAGCTTGCTGCGTCGCCACTTCGGCCGCTTGTTTTGCTGCCGCTTCCTGTGCTGCTACCGCTGCTGCTTTTTGATCAATCAAACTTTGTTTCTTACTTTCAGATGTAGCAATTGTTTCTTGGTAATTTAATTGCGCAACTTTGAGAGCTGCCTCTTGGCTTGCTAACTCTTTACTTTGCGCTTCTAGTTCTTGTTGAAGCTGTGTAGCTTTTGCATACTTTGCTTCATTGTCTTTCAGCTTTCTTTGAATTGCTTTTTCATCTTCTTGTTGCTTTTCAATCATTGCCTTGTTGGCACCTGAAACTGTAGCCATAGCTGTCATTTTTTGAATAGCATCCGTCAAAGATTTTGAATCCAGTAAAGCAGATATGTAGTTCGTAGCCGAACCACTTGTTTGTGCACTACGTGCTTGTGCTTCAAGGGCTGTACTACGATTCTTGATGTCTTTATGTAAGCTTGCAATCTGTGCAGACTGCTCTTTCTGCTCTTTCATCAATTTATTTACTTCATTTGCTGTTGCAGTTTTTTTGGCTTGCAAACTTTCTACTTGTGCTTGAATTGCTGCTACCTGAGCTTGTGCTTCAGCAGATGAACTTTTTGCTGCACGAATAGCAGCATCTTGTTTTGCAATCTGATCGTCTGTACTGTCAGCTTTTACGGCGCCAAGAGAAGCCGCTGATGATAAAATCACTGTTGACAGCATTAGAGTCGTAAGTATTTTCTTTTTCATATTTGTTCCTGTTTTCTATAGAATTATAAATATAGCTCCGAGATAGGTTCAAGTATAACACTCTTTTATGACCTCTCCAAGTCAATTTAATTTCCTTAAAAATACTTTTTTTACCTTTCCTTTACAAAAAGATGCTCACCGAAGGCGATACATCTTTTCTAAAGGCCACTGTAGCAAGGTTGCAAAGATGATATTTAAAGCCAGAGTAGGCGCGAGCTGCCTGACGATAAAAGCAACGAAATCAACCTTAACTACTCCAACAAAATTAATAATCAGTGTACTTAAAACCTGAAAAGCAGAAACTATGATGATTACTGTAAATAAGCGTGTCCAACGATTTGTGAAAACAACCGTTTGGATACTATAGACAAAAAGAGCAATCAGTGGAAAAATCAGACTGGCAATACCAAAAATACCCAAAAAGTAACTGTCATAAACAATACCTAAAAGGATACCTAAAATAAGAACATAGCTGTGTCTATGCTGCGTTACCGTATACACCATAAAAATCAAAAGGAGATGACTGACGGGCATGATACTGCCTCCAGACAAAGCCGTGAATAAGTGTGTCAATTGACCATCGAGTAACAGGAGGAAAAAGAGAAGTAAAGGGCTAAAAAATTGAAAGCTAAAACGACTCATGGTTAGTTTCCTCCAATCATACCTTGGATCACAAAGACAAATCGGATATCGTACAAATTACCAGCTGGCTTAATATAAACTTCACGGTTCAAGCCTTGCTCCGTTTCTTTGACATCAATTACTGTTCCCAGTAAGAGATCTCGTGGAGAATCTCCTCCAAGACCACTTGTGAAAACCTGACTTCCTTTATCAATATTGCCTGTACCTACAAGGGAAGTTACAACATAGGCTTTTTGCTCATCGTCATAACTTGTAAGAAGACCGTTTACTGGATCACTTGAACTCCCTAAACGTACTGGGATTTTTGCTTCGATGCCTTTCTCAGAGCTTAACAAAGAAATCTTTGACGTGTTTTCGTTAACTTGAATCACACGCCCTATTACACCACCGTTCGCCATAACTAACTGGCGGTTTTTAACACCTTGTTTGCTGCCACTATCAATGACTAATGTATCGGCCCAGCTTGCGGGATTGCGGGTGATAACATTAGCAGAGATACTTTCATAATCTGTTAACGTTTCTTGAAGCTTAAGTGCTTCTTTCAACTCCCTATTCTCAACTTCCAAACTTTCTTGATTGTTTTTTGAGCTTCTAAGATTAGAAACTTCTGTTTTTAATGCCTGATTCTGCTTATAGGCATCTAATAAGTTCCCCACTTGATTTGCCTTATCTTGCACAAAACGAATTGGCGCTCCGATTATTCGATCAACTGCTCCAGTCCCATCATTGATAATTTGTGTCATCGCCGATGGATTTTTATTATTTTTAAAGTTATCTGCCGAGATAAAAATTGCTGTAAATGCTGAAATAACAATAATTAAGGCGATAATAATCATTTTACTAAGATTAAATTTTTTCACTGTTCATTTTTCCCTTCGCAAGAGCTTTGTTTAGCCTCTTTATTTTATCAAAATTGTCAACTTTTTGATAGAATATAAGTAAATTTTCTTCTATAAAAATATATCGGAGGTGTGTAAGTATGACTCAACAAGAAATTCCAGTCTTTGGCGAGAAAATTGCTGGAGTCAATTATCAATACCGTTACGGCGTCTATGGTATTGTTTCACGTGAAAACCATAGTCAAATTTGTCTTGTCCAAGCACCAAATGGCGCATTTTTCCTTCCTGGAGGCGAAATTGAAGCCAATGAAAATCATGCACGAGCACTAGAACGTGAGCTCCTCGAGGAACTAGGAGCAACCGCTACTTTAGGCCAGTATCTTGGGCAGGCTGATGAATACTTCTATAGTTCCCATCGTGACAAGTATTTTTGTAACCCTGCTTATATCTATGAAACATTGGATGCTCATTTTGACCAAGCACCTTTAGAAGATTTTAATAATATCTTTTGGTTTGATGTGCCTGTTGCTCTCGAAAAACTCAAGCGCGGCTCTCACAAGTGGGGAGTGGAACAATGGTTAAAAACATTATAAAAGCAATTTCTACTGATGTAAAAAAAAGAAGGATGAGATTTCCTTCTTTTTACTTTTCGATAAGTTGAATGCCTGTTTTCCTTGCAACAATAACCTTTTTAACCATACCGTTAAAAAGACCATGTTCAACAACGCCTACGGTCAAGTCAAGTTCCTTAGCCAGTTTTTCTGGCTCTACAATTTTCTCAATATGCAGGTCAATAATATAGTGCTGCATATCTGTGATGAGTTTTTTTTCATCGTTCATACGCCAAGTTGGTGCATAACCTGCTGCCTCAAACTTCTGGAACAACTGCTCGGAACCATACGGAATAACTTCGACAGGAACCTTAAAATTTCCAAGAGTCTCAGAAAGTTTGCTTTCATCCACTATCCAGATATAATCTTTTGAATAGGTTGCAACAATCTTCTCCATGAGAAGCGCAGCCCCACCACCTTTAATACCGTTAAGGTCTGCATCAATCTCATCCGCACCATCCACAGTGAGGTCAACAGTATCCACTTCATCAATTGACTTGAGTGGGATATTGAGACTGGCCGCCTGCTGGCTGGTGACATTTGAGGTGGTTACACCAATAATATTCAAGCCTTCTTCTCTGACACGGCGTCCTAATTCCTCAACAAAGAAAGCGGCTGTCGACCCTGTTCCTAGACCAACAGTCATACCTGATTTTACGTACTCAGCTGCTTTGATACCAACTAGTTTTTTCAAATTCTCCATGTTTAAAACCCTTCCAAATGCTCTCTTAAACATTATAACAAAAAAGCTGAAATATCTTTCTTTTTATTTGAACTTCAAAGCTTCTCTCAAAAGTTTCAAGAGCTCTCCTTACTCTAAAACTCTCTCAACAGACCTTGTTTTATTTAACCTCCGCTTTCTTCCCTGACTCATCTTTTAGTTTTGTAATTTCCTCATCTGTAAGTGCTCGGTATTCTCCTAAAGCTAATGCCTCATCCAGTTTTAAACTGCCCATGCGTAGCCGTTTGAGATAAGTCACCTTCATTCCTACAGCTTCAAACATTCGCTTGACCTGATGAAACTTACCCTCATGAATAATAAGGCGGATTTCGCCTTTATTCCCCTCAGATTTCTCAATAAAAAGTTGACCTGGTTTGACGTTTTCCCCAGATTTCAAAGTCAATCCTGCTGCAAATTCTCGAACAGTTGCTTGCGTGACTTGCCCTTGAATTTGAGCAAAGTACTCTTTTTCCACATGTTTTTTGGGACTCAGGAGGTTATGACTCAACGCCCCGTCATTTGTCAGCAAAAGAAGCCCTTCTGTGTCTTTATCTAAGCGCCCCACAGGAAAGATATCTTCTCGAAAATCCTGTGTCTTCAGCAATTGAACAACCGTTTTGTCCAAATTATCTTTCGTTGCTGAAACAACCCCCGCAGGCTTATTAAGCAGATAATAATAAAATTCTTGATAAGCTAATGGCTGTCCATCGTAGCTTACACTGTCTTTGTCCAACTCAACTTGCTGTTTCCCGTCTTTCACCTTCACATCATTAACTGTCACTTTTCCTGTCTTTAGAATCGCCTTGACTTCTTTACGTGAGCCTAGCCCGGCTTCCGCCAAATATTTATCCAATCTCATATTCTTATTTTACCAAATATGGATAGGATAAACCTTTAAGAGTGGTTGATGAATCTTTATTTTTAGCACGACTTGTTATATAATAAGGCATACTGAAATTAGTAATTAGGATAAAAATATGATAACAAAAGAATTTGACACCATAGCAGCCATTTCCACACCTTTAGGTGAAGGAGCCATTGCTATCGTCCGATTGTCTGGTAGTGATGCTATCCCAATCGCTAAAAAGGTTTTTCAAGGGAAAAATCTCGATAAAGTTGCTTCACATACCATCAACTATGGGCATATCTTTGACGAGGACCGTCTTGTTGATGAAGTTATGCTCTCTGTTATGAGAGCTCCAAAAACCTTTACGCGTGAAGATCTTGTGGAAATCAATACACATGGCGGAATTGCTGTCACCCAGGAAATTTTGCAACTCCTGCTTCGCTCTGGCGCACGCCTCGCTGAACCGGGTGAATTTACTAAACGTGCCTTTTTAAATGGGCGTATTGACTTGGCGCAAGCTGAATCCGTAATGGATTTGATTCGCGCTAAAACAGATCAGGCAGCCAATATTGCTGTAAAACAGCTTGATGGAAGCCTCTCTAACTTGATTAACAACATTCGTCAAGAAATTTTAGAATCACTCGCGCAAGTTGAAGTCAATATTGATTATCCCGAATATGATGATGTTGAAACGATGACAAGTCAAATGCTGCTGGAAAAAACGGCACATTTTGAACAACTTCTGGAAACACTTCTTGCAACAGCTAAACGCGGCAAGATTCTCCGTGAAGGTTTGAGAACAGCAATTATTGGCCGTCCAAATGTCGGAAAATCAAGCCTGCTCAATCAACTTTTACGGGAAGAAAAAGCCATTGTTACCGACATAGCTGGAACAACACGTGATGTTATCACAGAGTTTGCTAATATTGGTGGCGTACCACTAGAGTTAATTGATACTGCTGGTATACGAGAAACTGAGGATGTCGTTGAAAAGATCGGTGTCGAACGTAGTCAAAAAGCCTTAGAAGAAGCCGACTTAGTCTTACTTGTACTCGATGCTTCGTCACCTTTAACTCCCAAAGATCTAGAATTGTTGGAACTTTCCTCTTCGACAAATCGTATCGTCTTGCTGAATAAGACCGATCTTCCAGAAAAAATTGAACTTGAAAAACTACCTGCAGACTCTATCAGAATTTCTGCCTTAAAAAATGAAAATCTTGATGCCGTCGAAAAACAAATACGCGCGCTCTTTTTCTCTGGGGAAATTGAAGCAAAAGATGCAACGACTCTTTCTAATGCACGACATATTGGCCTGGTCGAACAAGCTTTAGATGCTCTGAAAGAAGCAAACCGAGGTTTGGCGATGGGACTTCCTGTGGACCTCATCCAAGTGGATGTCACGCGCTGTTGGCAATTGCTTGGCGAAATAACCGGTGAAGCTGCACCGGATGAACTGATTACTCAGCTTTTCAGCCAGTTCTGCTTAGGAAAATAAAAAAACATAAGAAGGATGAAATTCCTCTTATGTTTTTTGTTTACTGCCAGCCCATCAAAAGGGCTAGAAGAATCGATGCTGAGCCGATAAACGAAAGAAAACACAAGGCGAAACCAATGGTAAATATTTTTGTTCCATCACCTTCATAAGACTTTCTTGTTCGTTTTCCTTTATAGACAAACATACTACTTAAGGAAAGCAGAGTGAAAATAAACTGCAAGGGAAGAAATCGCCATTCAGCAGAAAAGTTCAGCAAAGAAAGTCCACCACCTAGAAATGCTAAGAGAAATCCCATTTTTTATCATCCTTTCTTGAACTCACACTTTAAACGTTAATCAAAACCACCATCAACATCCAAGTCCGTAAGCATCATCTGATATTCTGGGCGTTCAGGTGTTTTAAAAACTTCCTGCGCTTCTTGACGTGCCACTTCTAAAATGTTGTAGTCATTCACTATATCAGCTGCTAGAAATTCTGGTAAACCTGATTGACGTACGCCGAATATTTCTCCAGAACCTCGCATCTTCAAGTCTTCTTCTGCTAAACGGAAACCATTCTGCGTTTGACACATTATCTTCATCCGGTTTTTCCCTGATTCTGTCTTAGGATTGGCAACGAGAATCGTATAGGATTTCTTGCTTCCCCGACCTACACGGCCTCGTAACTGATGCAGCTGGGAAAGTCCAAAGCGATCCGCATCCATGATTACCATAATCGTTGCATTTGGCACATCCACACCAACTTCAATAACCGTTGTGGAAACCAGAACAGACAAATCCCCTGCCTTAAAGGTCTGCATAATCTGCTCTTTTTCTTCATTTTTCATTTTACCATGCAGTAAACCAATACCCACTTCTTTTCCAAAATACTGCGCCAATTCTTCGTAAAGTGCCACGGCATTCTTTAAGTCCAAAGCTTCTGATTCTTCAATAAGCGGCGAAATAAAATAGACTTGGGCCTGCTGCCTCAGCTCTTCTTTTATCCATTTCAAGACCTCTGACAGCTGCTCATGTTTTACCCATCTGGTCGTAATCGGTTGCCGACCTTTAGGTAACTCATTGATGATGGAGACATCCATATCACCAAAAGCCGTAATCGCCAAAGTCCGAGGAATCGGTGTCGCAGTCATCATAAGTACATCAGGATTTTGACCCTTTTCGCGTAAGACTTTCCGTTGGTTAACCCCAAAGCGATGTTGCTCGTCGGTAATGACCAGCCCCAAGTCATAAAAATCAACAGCTTCCTGAATCAAAGCGTGCGTTCCCACAACCATCTGTGTTTGACCGCTTGCTAAACTTTCGAGTATCTCTCTTCTCTCCGCAGCTTTTAAACCCGAAACGAGAAGACTTATTTTTAGTTCAGGAAAAAGGTTTTCTAAGTTCGCAAAATGTTGCCGTGCTAAAATTTCAGTAGGAACCATTATAGCAGCTTGAAGCCCCGATAAGACCGCTGCATACATCGCTAAGCTGGCAACGACTGTTTTTCCTGAACCGACATCGCCTTGTAAAAGGCGATTCATGTGATAGGCGGAGGACATATCTGCTAAAATTTCGTCTAAGGATTTTTGTTGGGCACCTGTCAGTTCAAAAGGAAGATTTTGGATTTTTTCTTCCATCAATTGCCGGTCAAAAACCACCTTTCGCCCAAAGCGTTGGGCTTTTTCTTTATACTTCAAAGCCTGCAACTTCAGTTGAAAATAAAAGAGTTCTTCAAACTTTACGCGCCTTAAAGCTTGCTTGTGCATCTCCATATCATCTGGAAAATGCATGGCACGTACCGCTTCCTGCCGGGGCATCAATCGGTACTTTTTCAATAAATAGTCTGGCAGATTCTCTTTTAATTCCGATAAAAGTCCACTATCGAAAGCCATTTGAATTGTTTTCACCAAGCTGGATTGCTTCATCCCTGCAGTAAGGTGATAAACAGGAGAAAAGCCACCTTCTGCTTGGGTTAATATTTTCATCCCCAAAAGTTGTTGCTTTTTCTGTTCCCATTTTCCATAGACTGCGACCTCTTTTCCAACCTCAATCTTATCTGCTAAATAGGGTTGATTAAAAAAGCTCACAGCGACCACAGCTTCACCTTGTTTGAGTTTAAAAGTGAGCCTGTTGCGTTTAAAACCGTAATATTGGACATTGGCAGGTGTTACCACTTCGCCAATAACTGTTGCTTTCTCTCCATCCAGTAATTCAAAAATGGAACGTCCAGCAAAATCTTCATAACGAAAAGGAAAATAAAGCAATAAATCCTGTATCGTAGAAATGCCAAGCTTCTGATAATTCTCTAGAGACTTGGGGCCTACACCTTTCAGATATTGTACACTGTCTGTTAGTTTCATAAGTTTATTATACAACAAAAGCGGTCTTTTGACCGCTTTACTATTTTGGTTCTGTATAATCTGTGGTGGTAGATTAAAATCTACTGCCCTTTTTTATACAAGAAAAGCCATAGTAATTC
>NZ_DKXK01000003.1:12260-30286 GCF_002492185.1 Lactococcus sp. UBA7128 | reverse complement strand
GTTCTATCGATAACAACTGGGGGAACCCGGGACAAGATGATAATGTCCAACCCGACCAAATCAACTTTAGCATCATGGCACCGGGGACCATCTTTACTATGGCCGGGGAGCAGTATCGTTATTTGGAGAATATGGGGAACCGTAACCATATGATTATCCGTAATAGTGTATTTATAAATGTTGCTTTTCCTAACACAAATCAGCGTCTTACCGACTATTATAATAATCTTGATTCATCGGTTCAATCTATGATACAACCTGTATCTATACCATCTCCAGCACCTAGTGTAGCGGATGGAGATATTATTTTTACAGGCAATCGTTGGCTACCTACAAATCTCCATGATTTTCCCGATGTAGCGGCTGATGTGACTCAGGTTGATTCAAGTGGTAGTCGCCAAGCCTTTGTTCTCTCCTTAGCAGATGTTGCTCGTCTATCAGGACCAGGCCGTGCTTTTCCTAATCATGCAGAACGCGGTCTTCCTGTTGATGATACTTGGGCTTGGCTTCGGACTCCTGGAGCTCATCCGGGTTACATGTGGTCTGTTCTGGCGAATGGAGCTGTAACTGGATTCCGCGATGTAAATCATAATGTTTGGTATGGAGGACTGCGCCCGGCCCTCATCGTTCGTCAATAAAACTCCAAATACAGCTGGCGTATAAGCTTAAGTAAATATGTAAAGAAAAAAAGTCCTCAATATACATGAATGCGATATTGAGACCTTTTTTATTTTATAGCTGGTAATTTTACTTTGCTTAAAACTCTTTAAACAAAAAAACATAAGCATTATTGGAGTTTCTCATCAAACCTAAAGTTTTGACCCAGTGCATCCTTGGTTGTTGTGTAAGACCTAAACTTATAAATCAGAGGGCGCCATCTATCAACAATAATACGCTCATTCTTTGTCAGAAGAGAGTCGGTTATAGGAATGATTTGCTAGGTATTCTTTAAATAGAAAAAGAAAATCCATATAATTAAGGCAGTTGAGGGAAGTAATTTCCCAATCCCCTCTAAATAAAAAGTTAAAAATAATAGTCCGAGAAAGATTAGTCCCAAGCCCCATGCGTACAGTAAGAAGAACTTAGAAATTTTCTTATTTTGTCTCCGTCTTCTAGAAATTAAAGGTTTTACTACAAATTCGTTAGCCCCAAAATAGTAGGCGCCCAAGCAAAACATAAGTATGAGAATAAGTACAAGTGTAGACATAAAAATAATCCTATTTAGAGATTTTTTCTGAATATTTATTGATGATTCTATCAATTTTCCTACGCACTGTCAATCTTGTTTAAGTTCGCCATGAGAAAAATGGGTTCCTATGTATGGGTTTGGAAAAATTATAAGATAATCGATGAATACAGGGAGAGCTATTCTGGGCTAAAAAGAGTTTGTTACAGTAATTGAGTAAGGAAGGGAGAAAAGTAAAGAGAAATGTTATAATAAATGTATGAAACTTGTGAATTATAAACCAGACTATCTTTTAGAAGCTGTGTATAACTTGGATGTGGAAAACTTAAAGAAGAAGGACATTCGAGGAATCATGGTTGATTTAGACAATACACTTATTGCTTGGAACAATCCAGATGGTACACCAGAGCTGCATCACTGGCTAAAAACTATGCGAGAAAATGATATAAAGGTCATTGTTGTCTCCAATAATAAACACGAAAGAGTTCAGCGCGCAGTTGCTAAATTTGATGTTGACTTTGTATCACGGGCGATGAAACCCTTTGCGTGGGGAATTCACAAGGCACTGACTAAACTTGAAGAGGAACCGGACCATGTGATTATGGTTGGTGACCAGCTGATGACTGATATTCGGGCTGCCCATCGTGCAGGCGTGCGTAGCATTCTAGTCAAACAGTTGGTTGCCTCTGATGCCTGGAGTACTAAATTTAACCGTTGGCGTGAACGGCGAATGTGGAAAAAATTAGTTCGAAGATACGGGCAGCCGGAGTGGAAAAAAAGGCTATGACCTGTGTTGTGCAGTTTTTTATGCTATTGTTTCAGAGATTTTCCACTGAATTTTTTGATTTATCCCAAGTTTTCCACAGTTTTACACACCTTATTCACAAAAGTGTGGAAAACTGTGAATAAAAATGTGGAAAAAGGAATAAATTTGACTACTTTGAGATGAAATATCAAAAAAACGCTTAACTACAGCATTTTTGTGCATGTAGTAAGGCGTTTTTTTTAAGCTTTAGGGACTGATGTAACATTTGTTTTTAGGTTATTCTTTTTACATTAATCCACGTTCTTTATACCACTTATCCGGTTGCCAAATCCAATGCCTACCATCTTTTTCGAGAAGATCAAAGGCTTCTTGAGGTCCCATGGTAGCTGCTGGGTATTTAGGCAACTCGTGATGTGCCTTGTCCCAAGCTTGACGAATAACATCAATCAGCTCCCAAGAACGAGAAACTTCCTCCCAATGTGAAAAGTTCGTTCCGTCTCCATTGAGAACATCAAGAATTAATTTCTCATAAGCCTCAGGAGAATTTCCTAGGATTGTAGCATCGTGCCGATAGCCCAACTTGATAGGAGCAATATTAAATCCTTGCCCGACCTCTTTACCATTAACAGTAAGAGAGAATCCTTCTGTAGGCTGGATATAGATAGTGAGTACATTTTCTTCAAGAGTTGTTTCAAAGATATTGTTAGGGTCTTGTTTGAAGACGATATTGATGCGTGTTCCTTTTTCTGTCAAACGCTTTCCACTTCGGACATAGAAAGGAACACCGGCCCAGCGTTCATTGTCAATGAGGAACTTTCCTGCGACAAAGGTCTCAGTGTTAGAGTCCGGTGCAACAGAAGGCTCAGAACGATATGCTGGGAATGCTTTTCCGTCAATTGTCCCTTCAACATATTGTCCTGGGATAAATGCCTCCAGAGCTTCCTGCTCAGAGTATTGCCTAATGCTATGTAGGGCTTTAACTTTTTCTGCCAGGATGCTCTCTTGTGTAAAGGACTTGGGTTTTTCCATAGCGAGCAGAGCTAGAACCTGCAAGACATGATTTTGAATCATATCTTTGAGCGCACCACTTGTTTCATAGTAGCCGCCACGATCTTCAACTCCGATGCTTTCAGCAAATGTAATCTGTATATTGTCGATGTGGTCTTTGTCCCATATTGACTCAAACATTTGGTTGGCAAAACGGATAGCTGAAACAGATTGGATCATTTCTTTTCCAAGGTAGTGATCGATGCGGAAGGTTTGATCTTCTCTAAAGACATCTTTCAGTGCAGTATTCAGTGCTTGGGCTGTTTCTAAATCACTTCCGAAAGGTTTTTCGATAATGACGCGTTCAAAGCCTTTCCCTGTCAGAATCTTTTCTGATTTGAGATGGTTAGCAATGATTGAGAAAAATTGCGGCGCCATAGCCAGATAGAAGACCTGATTACAGTTGGTATTATACTTTTCTCGGAGTCGATCTCCAAGCTCTTTGAGGGCGTGATAGTGGCTGGTATCATTTACATCATGACTTTGATAGTAGAAATGGCTTGAGAAGTCAGCGAGTTCTTTTTCGTTGTTGCTTAAACCAGATAAAGATTCGATAATGATTTGGCGATAGTACTCATCCGTCCATGGACGGCGCGCAGTACCGATTACTGCAAAATTTTCAGCAATTTCGCCTTTTTTATAAAGTTGGAAAAGGGCGGGGTAAAGTTTACGTTTAGCGAGGTCACCAGTTGCCCCAAACATTGTAAAAAGTACTTGTTTACTCATAAGTTTCTTCTTTCTATTGATTGTCAAACATCATTTTCAGCATAGTCGATATAGGTATCAACATAGTCCAGATAGTCTTTGCTCAGCTGTGCCTTGATATCCTGATATTCAGCTTCTGTATAGTCACGTTCAGCAATTTTAGCACGATAAAAAGGCAAGTTTAATTCTTTTTGGAGTCTCTTTTCAAGCTCTTTGCGATTCATAACGATTCCCTTATATTAGAAAAATTTACTACTAAGAAAATTATATCACAATTGAGTGGCGAACCTTTGAGCTGAGATTCTTTTGAGTTAAAGTGATAAAATAGAGCTATGTCTTTATTAACTTTTACATTCTCCATGCTTTTACTTGGCGTAGTTGCTGGTATTGTAGGAAGTGTTTTAGGTCTCGGCGGTGGAATTATTATTACACCCATTATCACTTCCTTTTTTGGTGTTGATATAAAATATGCGATTGGGGCGAGTATTGTCGCCGTTATCGCTACAAGTTCAGGCGCTGCCATTTCTTATTTAAAGGATGATCTGGTCAATGTTCGGGTCGCCATGTTCTTGGAAATTTTTACCACGATTGGCGGATTACTGGGGGCGATTTTGGCCGGCTTGTTTAATGCTGCGGTATTAAATATCCTTTTTGCTTGTTTATTGATTTTTCAAGCCTACAATATGTGGCGCAAGCTACATCAAGGTGAGAAAGTCTTGCAAAATGTCACCTCAGACAAGTGGGCAGAAAAGATGAAGCTAAATTCCTCTTACTTTGATAAGCAAACAGGAAAAGAAGTCGTGTATCAAGTGGAAAAGGTTCCAGAGGGAGCTTCCATTATGTTTGGTGCAGGAATAGCTTCTGGTCTTTTAGGTATAGGTTCAGGGGCATTTAAGGTTTTGGCAATGGATACAATGATGAAGATGCCACTCAAACCGTCAACGGCAACCTCAAATCTCATGATTGGAGTAACTGCGGCAGCTTCAGCGACGGTCTACTTTTTTAATGGTTACATTAATCCTTCCTTAGCAGGGCCTTTAGCTATAGGTATCGTAGCCGGTGCAGCCATTGGTTCGCGCATCATGCCACATTTGCCTGCTCGGACGATTCGCTTGATATTTATCCCTGTAATTGGTCTTATGGCCCTACAAATGATACTCAAAGGACTTGGTTTATGACGGAAGAAAAAGAAAAATTACTTGAGATTGAACTCAGAATAGGAAAGATTTTAAGGGCGGGTGTATTTGTTAGCTCGGCGGTTATCATTATTGGTTTGGTGATGTTTGTTTTCACAGGATATTCTGGTTATCCAGGGACGACTTATCCACGGGGCTTGTCAGAAATTGCAAGGGGACTTGTTGAATTTAAAGCCTTTGCCTGGCTTATGGCTGGTCTCTTTCTTTTGATTTTGACTCCTATACTTCGTGTGCTGGCCTCTATTTTTGCCTTCGCAAAAGAGGGTGATAAAATGTATATTTTTATCACGATGATGGTACTTGCAGTACTGGTTTTAGCGATTTTTTTAGGACACACAGGCGTGTAAGCTATTTCTTGCAAAACACTATTGAAACTGGTATCATAGGTAGTGCTGGGGGAGTGGTGGAATGGCAGACACGCATGCTTCAGGTGCATGTGCTCGCAAGGGCGTGGGGGTTCAAATCCCCTCTCCCCCATAATCAGTTACAATCTCGCTTGGGCGGGATTTTTTTGTTTAAGAGGTGAAGATATGGTGAGAAGACTGACAAAAGAAGAACTACAGGACTTGATTGATGCCAATCCTCTACGTGGGCTTGCTAATATAGGAGAGGAAGTAGGCTTAACGCGTGTCGGGATTGAAAAATTGCTGAAAAGCTATAAGTTGGAAGATTATCGCAACCAAAAAATAAAAACCTTACGTCGAACAGCAGCAAGGCAAAGAAGATTGAACAAATAAAGGAGAAATCATGGCAAAAATCGGATTTATCGGTACAGGAGTAATGGGCGCAGCAATGGCAGGTCACCTGCTCGATGCAGGCAATGAACTGTTCGTCTATAACAGGACAAAAGCAAAAACAGATGATTTAGTAGCGCGTGGAGCAACTTACTGCGCGACACCCCAAGAGATTGCGGAAGCAGCCGATATTGTTTTTTCTATTGTGGGCTATCCGCAAGATGTTCGCGAAATTTACTTCGGCGAAAAAGGAGTATTTAAGGCGGATATACAAGGCATGTTTTTGGTAGATATGACAACATCAGAGCCAGCTTTGGCACAAGAGATTTATCAGGCTGCAAAAGAAGCGGGAGCTTCGGCTTTAGATGCACCAGTATCAGGAGGAGACATTGGGGCAAAGAACGCCAACTTGACGATTATGGTAGGTGGTGATGAAGAAGCCTATGCGCACCTCTTGCCTTATTTTGAAACTATCGGAAAAACCATCACACGACAAGGTGCAGCAGGAGCGGGCCAACATACTAAAATGGCCAATCAAATTGCCATTGCTGGAACGATGACAGCTATGACAGAACTGATGGTTTATGCAGATAAAGCAGGTTTAGATGTAGAAAAAGTCCTTCAAACAGTAGGAGGCGGCTCTGCAGCCACTTGGTCAATGACTAACTATGCGCCGCGTATTTTACGTGAGGACTTTAGTGCGGGTTTCTTTGTTAAGCATTTTATTAAAGATTTGGGGATTGCTCTATCTGAGGCTGAAAAAATGGGGATTGAACTTCCTGCTACAGCAGGGGCGAAGAAACTTTATGACCGTTTAGCAGAGGAAGGTTATGAAAACGACGGCACACAAGCGCTGATTAAACTTTGGTGGCCAGAAGGCGTAAGACCGAATAAGTAAAAACTATTAAAAATCCACTGGACAGTGAGGTTGCGCCAGTGGATTTTTTTTGAGTCATTTGGGGATTGCGCTTAGCTTTTTAGAGCTTAGAAAAGTGGAAAAGAGCTTTCTTACTTTAGTTTTTTGCAGAACCATTGCTATGTCCAGGTGTTGCATTGAGTCCTTGCGCTTCTCCAATGGTCATATAGGTGTAATTTCCAGGTTTTTTCACCATGCGATAGTATTTGTTAGAGTTACTACGATAGAAAACCATTCCTGGTGCCGCCGTTGTCCAGCCGCCAGAAGTTACTGGAGCACTGTTTGCTGAATTTATTTCGTTTTGTGCTTTTCTTGCAGCCTCTTGTGCAGCTTTTTCCTCTGCTTGACGTTTTGCTTCGGCTTTCTGTGCGGCTTGCTCAGCTGCTTTACTTTCTCTTTGCTTAGCACCTGTTAAGTAGGTTGCTAAATCAGAGTTGGCCTTTTCTACAGCTTTAGATGTCTTCGCTTGGTTGACAGCTTTGACAAGCTTTTGCAATTCGGTCTTATCTGTTGCTTCCGTATAGACTGAAGCTTGTAGTTTTTCAGCTGTTGAAATATTTTCTTGGGCTTTATCCTTGGCGTTTTTGAGGGCGCGTGCTTCCTTAACTTCTTGAATACGCAACTTTGCAGTGCTAACTTTTTCGGTTAATTCATTTGCTAAGTCTTTGATTGCATCAGATTTTTTTGCAGCTTTTGTACTTTTGACGAGTTTATCTAATTCATTCCGATTTTCTTTTGGTAAATCCTTGTCTTTAAGAGTTTCTTCTGCTAAATTTAATGCTTCTGTGCGAGAATTATGTGCCTCGACCAAGAACATTTCTTCTTCAAATTTTGATTTATAATCTGAAAAATTTTGATAAGAGTTGGCTTGTTTTTGATAACTTTCAAGCAGTTTTTTGTCTGTTGGTGAAATATTTTTATCCGTTGATAGCGTTTGAGCTTGCTGAAGGAGCTCTTCAATGCTTTGACTTTCTGTAGCGGCTTTCTTAGACAGTGCTTCTAAAGCTTGTGCTTCTTTCTCTATTTTTTGAGGATGAAGCCAAATTTCTTTTATTTTAGCTGTATCAGCAGTTTCTCTCGAAATAGCTTCTGTTGTTTCTTTTGAAACATAACCCTGTTTATTTTGATTGAGGGCTTCTTCTGCTTGAATAAGATGGTTACGTGCTTCATTTAGAGCATTAGCATGGATATAGTAGCCTACAGGCATGCTGAGGCTAAGTACTGCAGCACCAATGAGCAAAACTTTTTTCGTTTTCGTTGTATTTTCTCGGAAGTTTTTTGCTGACGATTCTACAAAGTGATTGAATTTTTTCCGATAACGTTTAAATTTAGTTGGTGATATGGGGTTAAAGTTAGACATCATTACTTCTCTTTGTGATTATTATTTTTTGGATGTTTATAAAAAAATCCCAGCTTGATTTTATCAAAAAAGAAAAACAGCTAAATGTTTTTACAGTATGAGTAATAAAATACACGCAAAAAATGAGCCAAAAGATTTTGATGCTATTCTCAGCTCATTTTAAAATTATTTTGTAATTTTGAAAGTTTTAAACCTTACATCTCCTCCGGCGCTTCAACACCAAGCAGACGCAAAGCTTCTTTTAAGACGATAGCAGTAGCGCTAGCAAGCGCTAAACGTGCTTGAAGTCCCTCGTTTTCCTCGAGAATACGCACATGAGCATAGTACTTATTGAAAGCCTGTGCCAATGAGATAGAGTATTTCGCGATAATAGAAGGTTCATATTTGTCAGCTGCACGCTTAACAACGTTACCAAAGTCTTGGAGTAATTTAACGATTTCCCAAGCTTCTGAAGGAATGTCTTCAATACTAACTTGGCTTGGGACATAGTTGGCTTTACGCAAGATTGAACAGATACGTGCATAGGCATATTGAACATACGGACCTGTTTCACCTTCAAATGAAACCATGTCCTCAAGATTAAAGTCATAGCCATTGTTACGATCAGCTTTCAAGTCGTAGAACTTCACAGCGCCAACTCCAACTTGTTGTGCAACCTGTTCTTTGTTTGGCAAATCAGGATTTTTATCATTGATTTGTTTGAGCGCACGTTCAACGGCTTCGTCAAGAGCAGTTTCGAGTTTAACTACATGCCCTTTACGTGTTGAGAATTTTTTCCCGCCTTGAGTAACCATACCGAAAGAAACGTGGGTCATGTCGTCAGACCAGTCATAACCAGCTTCTTTAAGTACCGCCTTCAACTGCTTGAAGTGGTTTTGCTGCTCGCCACCAACGACATAAAGTGATTTCACAAAGTCGAAAGTTGCTTTACGATACATTGCAGTTGCTAAATCACGTGTGATATACAATGTTGCACCATCAGTTTTCTTAATCAAAGCTGGATTAAGATTGTATTTTTCAAGGTCAACTACCATGGCTCCCTTGGACTCATACATGAGCCCTTTGGATTCTAGGTCTTCGACTACAGCATCCATCTTGTCAGAGTAGAAAGATTCGCCTGTAAAATGGTCAAAGTCAATACCTAATTTTCCATAGATGCGGTTAAACTCAATCAAGCTGACATCAGAGAACCATTTCCAGATGCGGAGGGCTTCCTCGTCCCCTTGTTCCATTTTAAGAAACCAAGCACGACCTTCTTCGTCAACAGAAGGATCTTCTTTTGCTTCGGCATTAATTTGGACATAGAGTTTCAGCAGCTCGTCAATAGGATTTGCGGTAATTGTTGCTTCATCACCATATTTTTTATAGGCTGTGATTAGGAGACCAAATTGTTTACCCCAGTCCCCCAAGTGATTAATCTTGATGGTGTTGTAACCAATCTTTTCGTAAATTTTTGAAAGCGAATCCCCAATAACTGTTGAACGCAAGTGCCCAATAGAGAAAGGTTTCGCGATATTTGGAGCTGACATGTCAATAGGAACATTAGCACCGTGGCCGATGTTTTGGTCACCATAGTCTTCTTTTTCAGTGATGACTTCATTGATGACTGCTGTAGCAACAGCTTTCTTGTCAAGGAAGAAGTTCACGTAAGGACCAGTAGCAACTACTTTATCAAAGCCAGTAGCATCAACGTTCTCAGCGATTTCACCAGCAATAACTTGTGGAGCTTTACGCATGGACTTTGCTAAACTGAAAGCTGGAAATGCGATATCTCCCATTTCTGATGATTTTGGTTTTTCAAGCAAATTTTCGATTTGTTCAAGTTCAAGCGCACCGTCAAGGGCGGTGAACAAAGATTTTGCTGCTAATAGTTTTTCATTCATAGAATAATTATACCATAATAGAAATAAAAAAGTATAGTGCTTGAGGTGGTGTTTTTAAGGTATGTAAGTTGAATGAGTCAAAGAATTACAGGATGAAGTGCTTTTTTGTTTTCATGCATGTTTTTTAGAAAAACCATGAATTTTTTCGGCTGTTAAAAAGAATAATTTAAGTTTTTGTGTATTTTTATGCAATTTTAGAAGGGGGAGAAATAAAGAAAAGCGGTGAGCGCTGATATTGTAGGTTCTTCTCCTTATATTTTGTTGAGTATTTTTATGCTATAATAGGTGCATGAAAAGAGAAGAACGATTAGACTTAATTAAACAGATTATCTCTGAAAATCAGATTGCGACACAAGAAGAATTACAAAGTGTTTTGGAGTCAAAAGGGGTAAAGATTACTCAGGCAAGCTTATCGCGTGACATTCGTGAGTTACACATCATAAAAAAGCGTGAGGGAGGGAAGAGCTTTTATGTTTTTTTAACAGAGCTCAATGCACCTTCACAATCCTTATTGCAACAATATTTTAGCAATTTTGTTTTAAAAGTCTCCTTTGCCAGTGTTAATGTGGTTGTACACACGCACTTGGGGGAGGCAGATCTTTTAGCTAATGCTTTTGATGATGAAAAGCGTCCCGAGATTTTAGGAACCTTAGCCGGTGCAGATACCCTACTTTTAATCTGTAAAGATGAACAGGCAGCTCGTGATTTGGCTTTGGAGATTGAAGATGCCCTATAAAACAAGCAAAGAAAAATTGATTGCTCAAATTCTTGACTTGGATTATGTAAAGAGCTTTCAAAAAGCTGAAACAGCCCTACAGGCAGAAAAGGGACTTTTTGAGCAGCAAAAGAAAATGAAAGAGTTACAGAAAGAAGCTGTTCTCTATCAAAAAATAGGTAAAAAACAGGCCTTTAGAGAAACTTCGAGTACCGCACAAAGTATACATGAATCCTTGAAAAATGAACCATTAGTCGAGGATTATCTCCTAAAAATGCAGCCTGTTGATGCCCTTTTGCAATACGTTACAGGAGAAATAGAAAGAAAAGTCAATGAGGCTTTGGAAAGATGAATATTTAAAATAAAGGTCTTCAGGGCCTTTTTTTGTTTTAGCTTTGCCCTTAATCCGTATGTTATAATGGAAATAAAGAATTTTCAAAGGAAAGAAGAATAACATGGCTGAAAAAATTTCACCAGGAATGCAGCAATATCTTGATATCAAAGCTGATTATCCAGATGCTTTCTTGCTCTTTCGTATGGGAGATTTTTATGAACTTTTTTATGAAGATGCGGTAAATGCAGCGCAAATTTTAGAACTTTCTCTCACCTCGCGGAATAAGAATGCAGAAAATCCTATCCCAATGGCTGGTGTGCCCTATCATTCAGCAGATCATTATATTGAGCAATTAGTCAGTCTGGGACATAAGGTTGCTGTTGCCGAGCAAGTGGAAGATCCTAAAACTGCGGTGGGTATTGTTAAACGTGCCGTAACGCAAGTTATCACACCAGGAACGGCTGTTGATGTCGGGCAAACAACAGACAATAATTTTTTAGTCGCTCTTGACAAGGGAGATGAAAAGTATGCCCTGGCTTACATGGATTTATCAACGGGAGAATTTAAAGCAACCCAACTTTCAGATTTCTCGACAACTTTGAGTGAAATTTCCTCGCTCAAAGCGCGTGAGATCGTGGTGGGTTACGCGTTAAAGGCTGATGATAGACAAATCTTTGAGAAGCAAATGAATCTGATGGTTTCTGAGCAATTTGACTTTGAGGATATCCATTCGTCACTTTCAAGGCTTGAAAATCAAGTCGCTTCCAAGCTCTTGGCTTATGTCAAGCGTACACAGTTACGAGATTTGAGTCATTTGCAAGAAGTTGAGCATTATGAAATAAAAGATTTCCTACAGATGGATTTTGCGACAAAGTCTTCTCTTGAGTTAACAACAAATAAACGTGAAGGAAAGAAACATGGGACGCTTTATTGGTTGCTTGATGCGACTAAGACAGCCATGGGAACACGTTTGCTTCGTAGTTGGCTAGAGCGTCCTTTGATTTCCTCCAGTGAAATCACAAAACGTGCGGATATTGTGCAGCTCTTTTTGGACAATTTCTTTGAACGTGCGGATTTGATTGAGGCTCTTAAGGGGGTGTATGACTTAGAACGTCTTGCATCCCGCGTGTCTTTTGGTAAAGTTCTTCCAGTTGATTACTTGCAGTTAGAAAACTCTCTGTCAAATATCCCAGGGATTAAAAATGTCCTGTTGGCTATGAAGAATTCAGCCCTAGAACCACTGATTTCCCAGCTGGATGAAATCCCAGAGCTTATCCGTCTCATACATAATGCCATTGATGAATCGGCACAGCGTGTGATTACTGAAGGTGGTGTGATTAAGACGGGCTATAATGAACAACTGGATAAATACAGGGAAGCCCTCGCAAACGGGACTTCTTGGATAGCAGAACTTGAAGCCAAAGAAAAGGAAAAAACAGGTATCTCAACGTTACGTATTGACTTTAATCGCAAAGACGGTTACTATTTCCATGTTACTCAAAGTCAACTGGCCAGTGTTCCAGAATACTTTTACCGAAAAGCCACGTTGAAAAATTCAGAGCGCTTTGGTTCAAAAGAATTGGCTGAAATTGAAGAAATAATGTTGGAAGCGCGTGAAAAATCAAGCGTTTTAGAATATGATCTCTTTGCGCAAGTCCGTACAGAAACAGAGCAGTATATTTCACGTTTACAAAAAGTGGCGAAAGCCATTGCGAGCATTGACTGTCTACAAAGTTTGGCAACAATTGCTGAAAAATACCAGTATGTCCGTCCGGTTTTTACACAAGAGCGTCAAGTGAATATTGTTAATGGTCGTCATCCAGTTGTTGAGAGTGTTCTTGGTGCACAAGAATATGTCCCCAATGATATCAAGCTTCCTGAAGAAACAGCTATCCAGCTTATCACAGGACCAAACATGTCGGGGAAATCGACCTATATGCGGCAATTTGCAATGATTGTGATTATGGCACAAATAGGTTCATTTGTCCCAGCAGAGTTGGCTGAGCTCCCTGTTTTTGATGCAATTTTTACGCGCATCGGAGCAAGTGATAATTTGATCTCGGGTGAATCCACTTTTATGGTTGAGATGATGGAAGCTAATCATGCGATTCAGCATGCTACGGCGCATTCCTTGATTATTTTTGATGAGCTTGGACGTGGGACAGCAACATATGACGGGATGGCTCTCGCTCAGGCGATTATTGAGTACATTCATGACAATATTCATGCGAAGACGCTTTTTGCTACACACTACCACGAGTTAACAGATTTATCTGGGAGCCTTGAGGGGTTAGAGAATGTTCATGTTGCGACCTTGGAGAAGGGGGGAGATGTGACTTTCTTGCACAAAATAGCAGAAGGCCCAGCAGATAAATCGTATGGTATTCATGTTGCCAAAATTGCAGGTTTGCCGGCTCGCTTATTAGAGCGTGCGGACATCATCTTACAAAAACTGGAGAACAAACCGGTTGTGCGTCAAGCCTCTGAGGAAGAAAAAGAGCAGTTGAGTCTTTTTCCAGTTGAAGATAATCATCAAGAAATTATTGAAAGATTAAGAGAGATAAATTTGGACAATATGACTGCACGGGAAGCCCTGAACTTTTTGTGGGACCTCAGAGATGATTTGTAAGATTTTGCTTTTTTATGGTAGAATTACAGGGATAGATTGAATTTATAAGGAGAGAGATATGGAAAAAGATGAAATTAAGGACTTAGAAACGACAGAGGCCTCAGAAACCATAACAGATAAGAGAGAAGAAGTCGATACTGAAGTGAGTGAGAGAGAAAACTCAGAAAATGAGCAAGAGGAGCTTGTACTCTCAACGGTGGACGAACTAGAGAAGGTTGAGGAAGAAACAAGAGAAGAACCTCAGGTTGAAGTGGTTTTAGAAGAGGAAGAAGAAGTTCCAACGGTAGAAACAGCTGCTGGAAGAACAAGTGTTGAGCCCTCTCAAGATTCACAAAGCACTTATGCAGATGAGCCATTTTTGGCAGATAATCAAGTGAAATCAAAAATAGCTACTAAGTGGAATTGGGGAGCAATGGCGCTGCCTGTCTTCTTTGGTATTGCCAATCGTTCTTACCTGGGCTTGTTGAGCTTGCTAGTTATTGTGCCAGGTATTGGCTGGATTTTTGGTATTGCTTGGGCTATCGTCTTTGGTATCAACGGTGAGCGTTGGGCACTCCAAAATCCAGATAATCGTTATCGTGATGAAGAAGAATTTCGTAAAATTATGGATGGTTGGAATCGTGCAGGTTTAGTCGCCTTTATTATCGGTGTTGCAGCCGTAATCTTTATGCTACTTTTCTTTATCATGCTTGGTGCAGCAATATTTAGTAGTATTGATCAATTTCAATATTAAGCTAAATAAAATATCTAATAAGACCTCTCCAGTGTATCTTCGGAGGGGTTTTCTTTGTTACCAAAGGACCAAACACAAAGACTTTTGTCCTTTAAAGTATGCTATAATAATACTGACTATAAAAAATAGCATTTGCTTGGTTAGGAGGCCTGTATAAGTGGGAAAAATAATCGAACTTGATGAATCTCTGGCTAATCAAATAGCAGCTGGGGAAGTTGTCGAGCGTCCTGCTAGCGTTGTAAAAGAGCTAGTGGAAAACTCAATCGATGCTGGGGCTTCACGAATCATTGTGAAAATTCAAGAGAGTGGCTTACGTCTCATAGAGGTTGTTGATAACGGTTCTGGCATTGAAAAAGAGGATGTAGCCAAGGCTTTGAAACGCCATGCGACAAGTAAAATAAAAGACAAGGCGGATCTTTTCAAGATTCGTACTTTGGGTTTTCGCGGAGAAGCTATGCCCTCGATTGCTTCAGTCAGTGAGTTTTCTATAGAAACGAGTGTAACTGGAGAAGAGTCTGGTACGCGCTTGGTGAGTCATGGTGGAAAAGTGGATACTCTGGAAGATATTGCAAAACGAGAGGGCACAAAAATTACTGTCCAAAATCTTTTTTATAACACGCCTGCTCGTTTGAAATATATTCGTTCCTTGCAAGCCGAACTCAGCCACATCACGGATGTGATTAATCGGCAAAGCATGGCTCACCCTGAGGTTTCTTTTGCCTTGATTAACGAAGGGCGAGAATTGATGAAGACGGCAGGAAATGGTGATTTACGCCAAGTTATTGCGAGTGTCTATGGTTTGCCCACAGCGAAGAAGATGCTAAAAGTTGAGGCGGAAGACCTAGATTTTAGGATTTCGGGTTATGTGAGTTTACCAGAGCTTACACGCGCAAACCGTAATTATATTACTTTGATGATAAACGGTCGCTTTATCAAGAACTTTTTGCTTAATAGAGCAATCATTGAAGGTTATGGGAATCGTTTAATGGTTGGTCGCTTCCCGATCGTTGTCTTATCGATTGAGATTGATCCTCAGCTAGCTGATGTTAATGTTCACCCTACTAAGCAGGAAGTTCGCTTATCTAAAGAGCGTGAGCTGATGCGTTTGATTACAGAAGCTATTCAAAACGTTTTTGTTGAGGAAACGTTAATTCCTGATGCTTTAGAAAATTTGTCTTCCCGTCTCGTAAAACATGAAGACAGGCAAGAAACATTGCCAGAGAACAAGACAGCTAATCTTTACTACGATAAAGTGAGGCAAGATTTCTTTGTTGATACACATCAGGTTCGGGAGGAAAGTACCTTATCTCAAGTTGAACCTGTAGCCCCGCCAGAAACAGAAAAGGTAGTAGAACGTTCAATTTTTGAAGAACAAGAAGCACCAAGAGAGGAAAAGCCAGCAGAAAGTTTAGAGAAAGCAGAAAGAAAGCAAGCCTTTCCAGATTTAGAATATTTGGCACAACTGCACGCTACTTACTTACTCTGTCAGGCTGAGGATGGGCTTTATATCATTGACCAACATGCCGCCCAGGAACGTATTAAATATGAATACTGGCGTGAAAAAATTGGCGAGGTGAGCATGGATCAGCAGATACTGCTTGCGCCTTACATCTTTAGCTTGCCAAAGCATGATTTCTTGATGTTTTTAGATCGGAAAGGGGCTTTAGAAGAAGCGGGTATCTTCCTCGAAGAGTACGGAGAAAATCAGCTAATCCTAAGGGAACATCCCACATGGCTTCAGGAAAGTGATTTGGAAGAAACAGTTTACGAGATGATTGACGAGATTCTTTTGACCAAAGAGTTTTCAGTTAAAAAATATCGTCATGAACTGGCAACGATGGTAGCTTGCAAGAGCTCAATTAAGGCTAATCATCCTTTGGATGCGGCGTCAGCGCGTGCTTTGGTAGCAGAACTGGCAACTTGTGAAAATCCATATTCTTGCGCGCACGGACGTCCAACGATTGTTCACTTTAACAGTGGGGATATGGAAAAAATGTTCCGTCGCCGTCAAGAAGCACATCTCTCCAAAGCAGCCAGCTGGAAAAATTTAAATTAAAAAATAGGATAGGAAAATGACAACTTTATACATGGTAGTCCCTTGTTATAACGAGGAATTGGTGCTTGATGAAACATCTCGTCGCCTTGAAGAAAAATATAGGGCTTTAAAAGCAGCCGGAAAAATCGATGAGAAGAGTCGTGTTGTTTATGTTAATGATGGCTCACGTGATAAAACTTGGGAAAAAATTCAAGAAAAACATGCGGCAAATCCGATATTTAGTGGGATTAATCTTTCGCGAAATAGAGGGCATCAAAATGCGCTTTTAGCGGGCTTGATGCAGGTTAAAGACTTAGCTGATGCTGTAATTTCGATGGATGCGGATCTGCAAGATGATATTGATGCTATTGATGCGATGCTTGAAGAGTATGAAAAAGGTTATGAGGTCGTTTATGGTGTACGTGATAATCGTGATACAGACACAGCTTTTAAACGTCGTACGGCACTTGCTTTTTACGGTTTGATGAAAAAGTTAGGCAGTGAGTCAGTACCTAACTCAGCAGATTTTCGTCTTATGAGTCGCCGAGCTTTGAACGGTTTGGCTGCATATGGTGAGGTTAATCTCTTTTTACGTGGCATGGTACCACTCGTGGGATACAAGTCAACCAATGTTTATTATAAACGTGGGGAGCGCTTTGCGGGTGAAAGTAAGTACCCGCTTAAAAAGATGATAAGTTTTGCAATTGATGGTATCACTTCGACATCTGCAACGCCTATGCGTTTTATCTTCTGGACGGGTTTGACAATGTTTATGCTGGCCTTTGTTGCAGGCATCTACGTTGTGATTCGCCACTTTGCTGGGGGATTCCCTACAACAGGCTGGGCTTCTATCATTGTGGCCATTATTGGTCTGGGGGGGATTCAGCTTTTGGCTCTTGGGATTATCGGAGAATATATCGGTAAGATTTTCCTTGAGGTCAAGGCACGTCCGCGTTTTATCATCCAGGATTTTATCAATAAAGAAAGTGATGAAGACTAATGTATGAATACTTTCAAGGCCAGTTGGTCAAAATCACGCCGACCTACATTGTAGTAGATGTTGCGCATGTGGGCTATTTGATTAATGTGGCCAATCCTTATGCCTGGTCTAATCTGATGAACCAAGAAGTAAAAATCTATGTCCATCAAGTGATTCGCGAAGATGCACACAGCCTGTATGGTTTTACTGATGAGGCAGAAAAATCCTTGTTTTTGCGCTTAATTAGTGTATCGGGTATCGGTCCTAAGTCAGCTTTAGCTATTATCGCAGCAGATGATAATACAGGACTGGTTCATGCTATTGACAGTAGTGATATCAAATACTTGACCAAGTTCCCAGGGGTTGGTAAAAAGACAGCGATGCAGATGGTGCTGGATTTGGCAGGTAAGTTTGATGCAAGAGCTTCGGCGGAAATGGTGAAGGCGACAGCCAAGGATGAGAATCTTGCGCTGACGGAAGCTATTGAAGCCTTGCAAGCTTTAGGTTATAAGGCAACAGAACTCAAAAAGATTCAAAAGAAACTTGAAGCAGAAGTTGATCTGACCAGTGAAGAGTATATTAAAGCCGCGTTGAAGCTCATGATGAAGTAGTGCCCTAAAGAACCATAAAATAAGAGAAGAGGCTGATCAGCCTCTTTTTCTATTCTGATATCGTTTTGATTTTGATAAGAAAAAAATTATAATTATATCATACGAATGTTATTTAGTTTACAGGGAGATAACGAAACTCTTGACGAGGTAAAAGCAATGACCTATAATCAGACAGCAGAGCAGAGCAGAGCAGAGCA
>NZ_DKXK01000003.1:11511-11945 GCF_002492185.1 Lactococcus sp. UBA7128 | reverse complement strand
GCAGAGCAGAGCAGAGCAGAGCAGCTAAGCAAGCGGTAGATTTCCGTCTTTTTTCGCATACACCAATACGTCCTGGATAAAGGGCGTTTTTTGCTGTGCTGCTAGCTATTGTGCCTAAAGGCACTAATGCTAGACGGCAAGTCCTATGGGACCTTGCCTAAGCACTGCATTAGTGAAAAATCAAAAAATAATCGTTTTTGATTTTTCACGTCATGTTTAAATCAAAATGGAAGTATGAGGAAAAATAAATGAATAAGGAACAAAAAAGAAAACTGGGTGTTATAGCAGTTTTAGGACTCACCTTGCTTGTCGGTGGAACCTTTGCCTTCCGCTCTTTTGAGCAACAGGCTATCAATGACCGTGAGCGTGAACACAATGTCAATGTCGGCGGACGTGTCCACGATTACTATAACCGAGACACGGAAAACAAGGAC
>NZ_DKXK01000003.1:0-11227 GCF_002492185.1 Lactococcus sp. UBA7128 | reverse complement strand
GACACGGAAAACAAGGACGTCTTTATCGAAAATTATGGCGAGCGTCCAATCATGGCACGTATCCGCCTGTCCGAGTTTCTGGAAACTCGGCAACGAAATGAAGATAATTTTACACCTTTAGTGAGTGGAACCAGTCGTGAAAATGTCGGCTCTTGGACCCGCTGGATACCAAGCGCTACAGATATAAATGACCGCGCCAATAACAATGCGTCCAATGCTTTTGACCGCTACTCTCAGTTAAGCTTTGGCTGGAGCAGGGAGGGACAAACTGCACCTTGGTATCTCCCAACTTTTAACCATGATAACTTAGATCAGAGGACAGCTGCCGCAGGACATGCCCGTGACTGGATTGCAGGTGGCGGAGCTACAGATGGCAGTACCGACGGGACGACTCATCCCGGTGAGGGAACAGATGGCTTCTGGTCGTCAGGTACAAGCTACACGAACGGCAGTCAAAGCATCACATGGCCTGGCTCTGCAACAGCGACACGAACCACAGCACAAAACCTCGAGCAAGAGCGTGCCCCGATGACGATAGAGCAATGGGAAACTCTCCCAGATGAAAATAAAGTCGGTAATTTCTGGGTCATTGACCAGCAAACAGGCTGGGCTTACTGGGCCAATCGTCTAGAACCTGGGGAAGCAACCTCTTACCTACTTGATGCCGCTGTGATGACGGATGCTATCGAAGAGACGGTCTTTAACGGTTTTTCTTACTATGCCATCAATGTTGAAAGCGAGCTGATAAGTCCGGATCAAAGAAATGAGTTTCTCAATGATGGCGGAAACAATCATGTATTACTGGCAGAATTTCTGACAGGAATTAATAACGGAGTGATGTTTGATGATGGACCAAATCCCGCACCAAATGAGAGTAGTGCACCTTCTGAATTTAACTTCTCTACCATGAGACCAGGACGTATCTTTACGATGGCAGGTGAGCAATATCGTTATCTTGAGGATATGGGTAATGGAGACCATATGATTATTCGAAATGATGCTCTCCGTAATGTTCATTTTTCTAACCAAGAGGTAGCACTTGCTTCTTGGTATGGCGGGCTTGATGATACAGTTCAAGCCATAGTTCGTCCAGTAGTTATGCCAAATAACGTGCCAAGTATTTCAGAGTTAGATGCTTCACCTTGGACAGCAGGGGGTGTACGTTGGTTACCTCTACAATGGAATGATAACAGATTTGATGCTGTTAGAGGAGACAGAACGGTTGTTGGAGGGACAACACAACGAGCTTTTGCTCTTTCTTTTGCGGATGTTGTTCGTTTATCAACTGCTGCAGGTCCTTTTCCCACTCATAGAGCTCGTGAAGCTGCCGATGCTCGTTGGTGGCAGCTTCGTACCCCTACGCCTGATGGTCATGCATGGGGGATCAGTGAGGGTGCGTTATTTGGTCGTTCGACCATGACAGGTTCTAATTCCCATGGAGGCGTCCGCCCCGCTCTCATCATTCACCAACCTACAAACTAAAACATTTACAAAAACTATAATAGCAAGCGAAGCACCAACATCGTTTGCTATTTTATATTTTATCAAATAGAGATGAGGAGGAATTGATGAAAACATATTCGACCTTACGTGCGATAAGCTATAATGACTTTGAAAACTATCCGATGATTGTGGAAAAAAGAAAAGAAAGTGAAAGTAGTGTATTCACAGGGCTTTTCTTTCAAGCTTTTGATACGAAACAAGAACTTTTATTAAAAGAAGAGATGGAACTTTTCTTTCTCGTCCTTCCTCAGACATCGTTACTCAAAGACAAGTTTAACGAAAATTCACGACAAATTGATAAACTTATGAACAGTTTGCCTGAGATTACGAAAAAGAATATCTTTTATCATCTACTTGTTGAAGAGATTAAAGCCTCCAATGATATTGAGGGCGTTCAAAGTACGCGAAAAGAAATACGTGATGCCATTAGTGTTATTCTTGAAAAATCTCAAGAAGATAAAAGATTTAAAAGTCTTGTCTATCAATACATGAATTTTAGAAAATCTAAATTTAGTCAGATTACAACAATTGAAGATATAAGAGAAATCTATGAAAATTTACTCAAAGATGAAGTTGCTGAAGAGGATAAATTGAGCACGGGAGAGCTTTTTAGGAGTGAACCTGTATTTATCGTTGACCAAAGGACGGGCAAAAAAGTCCACCAAGGAGCAGAAGGGCAAGAAATCATAAAAAAACGTCTTGCTCATCTCGTGAAGTTTATGAATCAGGATGATATACCGACCTTTGAAAAGGCATTTATTAGTCATTTTTATTTTGAAAATACTCACCTCTTTTATGATGGAAATGGAAGAATTGGACGTTTTATACTTTGCTCTTACCTCGCTCGAAAGTTAGATTATTTATCTGCAATCGGAGTATCTGTAGCTATTTTAGAAAATAAGAATAAGTATTATAAAGCTTTTCAGGAAACTTCTCATCCCAAAAATGCAGGTGAAGCAACATCTTTTATTTTGGATATGTTTGATATTTTACTTAAGGCTCAAGAGAAAATTTTAAGTGCTTTGAAAGAATGGGAGAGCAAGCTTGATACCTTGCAGAAGAATATTCAAAAACTTGAACAAACTAATGATGAACGTTCAGTTATCTACCCTCTAGCACAAGTTCGAATGTATGATAGTTTAGATGTTCTTACGGATGCAGATATTGCCGTAGGTATCGGAATCTCACGGCAAAAACTAAAAAATATTCTCAAAGATTTAAAAGAGAAAAAGCATATTACTCAAGTAAAACAAAAACCGTCCATCCATGAGCTAACGGATGAGTTTTGGAGTGAATTACAAAAATAAATAGACTTAACACAGAACCATCTTTTCTGCTATAATAAAAATAATGAACGAAAATCTATCCGCAACACCACTTGAAGATGAAGCGCTGGTTGAAAAGTCCTTACGTCCGCAATATTTCAACCAATACATCGGTCAAGATAAGGTTAAAGAACAACTCGAAATCTTTATCAAAGCAGCCAAGCTACGTGAGGAAGTACTGGATCACGTGCTTCTTTTTGGTCCTCCGGGATTGGGTAAAACAACCATGGCCTTTGTTATTTCTAATGAACTCGGGGTCAATATCAAGCAAACTTCGGGTCCAGCGATCGAAAAGCCGGGCGACTTGGTCGCGATCCTTAATGAACTCGAACCTGGCGATGTCCTCTTTATTGATGAAATTCACCGTATGCCCATGCAGGTTGAGGAAATCCTTTACTCTGCTATGGAAGACTTCTACATTGATATCATGCTGGGCTCTGGTGATGGAAGCCGCTCGGTCCATTTAGACTTACCACCTTTTACCTTAGTTGGTGCAACGACACGAGCAGGGATGTTGTCTAATCCTTTGCGCGCTCGCTTTGGAATTTCTGCACACATGGAGTATTATACTGAGCGTGACTTGGAAGAGATTGTCAAACGTACTGCAGATATATTTGAGGTAGAGGTGGTTGAAGAAGGAGCACTTGAGATTGCTTTGCGTAGCCGAGGGACACCACGTATCGCCAACCGTTTGTTAAAACGTGTGCGCGACTTTGCGCAAATCATGGGAGATGGTCGTGTGGATAAAGAAATCACGGATAAAGCACTTCAAATTTTAGATGTGGACAATGCTGGTCTAGACTATGTAGATCAGAAAATCTTGCGTACCATGATTGAAATGTACAATGGAGGACCAGTTGGTTTAGGAACTCTGGCAGTTAACATTGCTGAAGATCAGGAAACTGTTGAAGATATGTATGAACCCTATCTGATTCAAAAAGGTTTTATTGTGCGGACAAAGCAAGGAAGGAAAGCAACCGCAAAGGCTTATGAACATTTAGGATATTCTTATCAAGAAAATTGAAAAAATACTCAATCTGGAGTATTTTTTATATATTACGCTTGCGGTACTCTTCTAAAAGTGGCAACTAAAGAGTCAGTTTGTAACTGGTGATTTTTATGCCATTGGATGTGCTATAATGAAGACATGGAAAAAATAGTATTTGTTTGTTTAGGGAACATTTGTCGTAGCCCGATGGCTGAGTTTGTCATGAAAGATTTGGCTGAAAAAGCGGGAAAATCTTATGAGATAGAGAGCAGAGCGACATCCAGTTGGGAGCATGGCAACCCCATTCATCCTGGGACGCGCGCTATTCTAAAGGCATATGACATTAAATTTGACGAGAAAAAAGGCAGTCAGCAGATTACGCCAGAGGATTTTCAATACTTTGATCAAATCATTGCGATGGATGCCTCAAATAAACGGGATTTGGAAAAAATGGCGCCAGCAGATCAAAAAAATAAAGTAAAAATGCTTTTGGAAAAATCCGTTCCCGATCCTTGGTATACAGGAGATTTTGAGGAAACTTATGCCTTAGTAAAAGAAGGCTGTTTAAAAATTTTAGAAAACAATGATTGAATATGTCATAAAATGTGACATAAACCTTTGACAAGAGCTTAAACTAGGTTTATAATATGCCATAGAGTTGAAGTTGAGGAGATAACGGGTGAAAGAACGTGAATTGAGGCACTCTCTAGCAGTGCTGCCAATTGGCACTGTTATGAAACTAACAGGATTGAGTGCGAGACAGATTCGCTACTATGAGGAACAAGGTTTACTTTTTCCAGAGCGTAACGAAGGTAACCGCCGGATGTACTCTCTTAATGATATTGAGATAGTGTTTGATATCGCAGATTTACTATCTGAGGGCAATAATATTGCAGATATTAAACGTATCTATGCTCAACGACAGAAAAAAGCAATGAAAAATCTCTCTATCAGCGAAGTGCATCTTGCTTTGGAACGCGAATTTGCGCAACAAGGGCGTTTTGGACATTCAACATCAACTCACTTCAACCAGCCGCGCATGTAAGAAAATATTACATAAAAGGAAGTATCGTTTACTCTTAAAAAGGAGCCGTATTATGGGAATCACAGCAGAAAATATCCGTCGTGACGTCAAGGAAAAAAATATCAAGTTTCTGCGCTTGATGTTTACCGACATCCTAGGAACTTTGAAAAATGTAGAAGTTCCAGCAACTGACGAACAATTAAACAAACTTTTTGACAATAAGATGATGTTTGATGGCAGTTCAATAGAAGGTTTTGTCCGCATCAATGAATCAGACATGTACCTCTATCCAGACTGGGACACGTGGATTATCTTTCCATGGGGGGACGAGTACGGCAAGGTAGCTGGAGTTATCTGTGATGTTTATACAGCAGAAGGCAAGCCTTTTCCAGGAGATCCGCGTGGAGTGCTGAAACGCAACCTTGAAACTATGGAACAAATGGGCTTTAAAAAGTTCAACCTTGGACCAGAACCTGAGTTTTTCCTCTTTAAACTTGACGAAAATCAAGAGCCAACTTTAGAAGTGAATGACAAAGGGGGATATTTTGATCTCGCACCTACAGACTTGGCGGGAAATACACGTCGTGAAATCGTCAACGTCCTTACGGACTTAGGCTTTGAAGTGGAAGCCAGCCACCATGAAGTTGCAGTTGGTCAGCATGAGATTGACTTTAAATATGCCGATGCTTTAAAGGCCTGTGATAATATTCAGATTTTTAAACTTGTTGTAAAGACAATTGCGCGTAAACATGGTTTACACGCAACTTTCATGGCCAAACCGAAGTTTGGTATCAACGGTTCTGGGATGCACTGTAACATGTCGCTCTTTACAGAGGACGGTCAAAATGCCTTCTATGATGAAGCAGGAGAGATGGGACTTTCTGAGGTGGCGCACTACTTTATCGGTGGTTTACTTAAACATGCTTACAACTATACAGCTATTACAAATCCTACTGTAAACAGTTATAAGCGTTTGGTTCCTGGTTATGAAGCACCAGTTTACATTGCTTGGGCTGGGCGCAACCGTTCGCCTTTGATTCGTGTCCCAGCATCACGTGGAATGTCTACACGAGTGGAGCTTCGTTCAGTTGACCCATCGGCTAATCCTTACTTGACCTTGGCTGTTCTACTTGCTTCTGGTCTTGATGGGATTGAAAATAAAATTGCTGCACCAGAAGCTGTGGAAGAAAATATCTATGTTATGACTGAAAGTGAACGCAAGGCACATGGTATTACGGACTTGCCGTCAACTTTGCACAATGCGGTTAAAGCTCTTCGTGAAGATGAGGTGGTAACTGCAGCTCTGGGCGATCATGTTCTCGTTAATTTTGTGGAAGCGAAGAAGATCGAGTGGGCAAGCTATGCGCAATTTGTCAGCCAATGGGAAATTGATAACTATTTGGAACTTTACTAAAAATAGATAATCTTCCTTGGAGACTGTTGAAAAATGGCAGGCTAGCTGATTTCAACTAAAGCACAAAAACGCTCAACCAATCTAGGCTTATGCCCATGGTTAAGCGTTTTTTTAATTTTTAGGGGGATTTTGTCTGAGGTTCTCTTTGTGGGGAGACAAGCTAACTTTTTTCAATAATCATTATCTGAGGTGCTTTTTTTGAATTTTCCTACTAAAAAGACTAAACTAGTCCTATGGATATAAAAGAAAATTTGAAAAGCATCATAGACAAGGTAGAATATGGGCAAGTCCTTAAGATTGCTATGCAAGAAAGAGGAGCTTATGCGGTTTCTGAAGTGCAAGGAGATGTTGTAAACATGGCTCTCTTTGATGACTTTGCGGCAAAATATTTATCAGATCAAGAAGATTTAACTGTCGTGCATCGTAAAGACTCTGAGCTAGCTCTTACCTCAACGGATTTTTCACAGTTCATTGGAGGGTTAGAAGCTCCCAAGCATATTATTTTTGTGGCGTGTTTAGAGCTTGGAACCACTGAGATCAAAGGTTTTTTGAACGCCTTACTTTCTACGGATGAATTGGAAAATAGCAAAGTCATTCTCTTGGACTTGCCACAGCTAGAGTATATGGCCTTACGTTCAAGTATGAAAGGGAAACTAGCTCTTTAGTAGTTTACTGAAAAAGTCATATTGGTTCAAAATTTCTCAAAATGGAGTCCTAGACATGAGGGCCATTTTTTATTGTCATTTTTCGGGAGATTATTCTTTAAGGCGTTTTTGTTCTTGATAATCTCGAGAGTGCTTCATGATTTCTTTGTAAATAGATTGGATGGAAGCAGCGTATTGGGGATTTTTTATTTTATTCTCAATTTTTTCTAGAATAAACTTTTCCCGTGCTGCATCAAGCACCTGTAAGTTTTTTTGCTCCTTGGCGGCAATAACTTTTTCAACGAGAGACATACGTTGGTTTAAAAGCCCAAGAATTTGTTCATCTAAGGCATCTATTTCCTTCCGGATATTTTCTAAAGTCATAGCTTTATTTTAGCATATTTCAAGTCCTCATTACACCTTCCGGAATTTAGTTGATGCATCGATGAATTTTGTTCATATTAGGCTGAGGTAAACAAATATACTGTTGGACAAACTGTTGAAAGTGGAAGCAATTGAATTGTATCCTGAGTATTTATACGCCAAGATGTCTTTTTTTGAAATTGATTGACAATGTTTCGTTAATATTATAGGATGTAAAAAGATTAGGGTTACTAACAGTGATTGGTGCTTACTCTGAGAAATATAGAAGCAGGTGATGAATATGTTTAATTGGTTAGGTATTTTTGCTGGAACTTTAGCATGGGTTATGGTCGAAAGTTTATTGTATAATCCTATGCATGTCTGGGGGCGTTTTTGGGCTAAAGAGTCCGGTATGGCGGAAAAAATGGAAAAACAAAAAATGTCTGCTGCAGATATGCTTTTTACATTTGGTGGGACGATTCTTGTGGGAGTCTTCATGGCAATTGGACTTTCACATGCAGTAAAAACAGCTTCGGCAGGTATTGGAAGCACGTTTGGTGTCAGTCCACTGGTGGCGGCACTTATGATGGCTTTTCTCAACTGGTTGGCTTTTTATGGTGTTGGGCAATTCGTCTTGGCAGCTTACAGTGGGCAAAGTAAAAAACTGATTGGTCTTCATCTTGTGAACGGATTGATTGGTCTGCTTGTGATGGGGCTTGTTATTGGCTTATTAGGTTAGAAGTAAAGCAGGGGAAGCTGCTTTGAACTTAGCGAAAAGCTTCAAAAAATAAAAAATCCATTTTGAGTTTTCTTTGGAGTAGAAAAATTTAACTCTAAAACTCAAAGGGAGGAAAGTAGGCTTACTTGTCCACACTCTAAAAGCAGAGCAATCTGCTTTTTTGCTTCTCCATGTTTTAATAGAAGGCGCTTTTTTGATATAATTTAATCAGAGATTGTAAAGGGCTTAATGCTAAAACGTTTGTCCTTTTCTGGTCCTTTTGTAAAAAAACAGAGCCAGAAATGGCTTGATTAAAGGAAGTTTGATGAAGCAATGAATAAAAAAGAAAAAGTTGAAGGATATGAGCTCCTGAATAATCAGTTGAAAGGACTTCTTTCGGCACAGAACTATACATTGTCTAACTTGTCTAATGCCGCAGCCCTCTTGAATAGCTTTTTGCCTCAACAAGTGTTTGTGGGATTTTATCTCTATAATGGTGAACAGTTGATTTTAGGCCCTTTTCAAGGTGGTGTTTCTTGTGTGGAAATCAAGTTGGGAGCAGGCGTGTGTGGGGAGGCTGCTGCTAAACGTCAAACCTTAATCGTTGACAATGTTAAGGAACATAAAAACTATATCTCCTGTGACAGTCGTGCAATGTCTGAAATTGTCGTGCCTCTTGTCAAAGATGGGGAACTCAAAGGTGTTTTAGATTTGGATGCCGCTGAGCTATCGTTTTATGACGATATTGATCAGAAGTATCTTGAAGAATTCTGTCAGATTTTATCAGATAGGACGGACTGGAGATTTTTTGAGTGAGGGAAAAGATGAAAGAAACAGTAAATCAATTTATCAGAGATAGGTTTAAAGATAAGGAAGGGACGCCAGTGGGTTTTAACCGTTTGGCGGAGCCCAAGGCATTTGCTCAAGATTTGGGAAACTTTATTTATCAATTGCACAAGTTGGAGGCGACTGGAGCACAGAGTGCAGAGTTAATGCTGCCGGTTATTGAAGCAGAATTTTTTACCCTGCTAGACCAGATGAAGAGAGTTGTGCCGGTGGAAGACCTTCGTATGTATTGGGAGAAAGCAAGCAGGAACCCTTGGACAAAATCACCAGTGGTGTTACATGGCAATCTGAATTTGGAAACAGTTTGGGTGACTAAGGATAAATTTTCTGGTGTGGTTGAGACAGAGGTTTTGATTGTGGGAGATCCCGCCAGTGACTTGACAATCGCTTGGGAAATTTTTGATGAGAAACAGAGAAAGATATTTTTCTCAGCCGTTGAAGCTGATAAAGCAACAGTTATTCGTGCAAGGGTTTGGGCAGTTTACAAGGCCATGAAAAATTATAATTCAACAGATATTGATCAGTCTATCCTTGCGCGTGATGTTCTTTTCCGTATCAATGAAGAACTTGGTCTTGGCGCAGAGCCAGATCTTTACTAGAAGGAATGAAAAATGGCTTATCAAGCTTTATATAGAAAATATCGTAGTCAAAGATTTGACGAAATGGTTGGGCAAGAAGTTGTTGCGACAACACTGAAAAATGCCATTATGAATGGCCAGATTTCTCATGCCTATCTTTTTAGCGGTCCAAGAGGGACTGGGAAAACTTCAGCAGCAAAAATCTTTGCCAAAGCCATCAATTGTCCCAATCAAAAAGAGGGTGAGCCTTGTAACAAGTGTGACATTTGTCAAGCGATTACCCAAGGAAATTTAGAAGATGTTATTGAGCTCGATGCTGCTTCAAATAACGGTGTCGATGAAATCCGAGAAATCCGTGACAAATCCACTTATGTAGCCAATCGCGTGACTTACAAGGTCTATATCATTGACGAGGTTCACATGCTGTCAACAGGGGCCTTCAATGCTTTGCTGAAAACTTTGGAAGAACCAACGGATAATGTTGTCTTTGTTCTAGCAACGACCGAGTTGCAAAAAATCCCAGCAACGATTATTAGTCGTGTGCAACGCTTTGCTTTCAAAGCTATTACGACTAGTGATATTCATCAGCATTTAGCGGAAGTTTTATCTGATGAAAAGATTGACTTTGAAGAGGCGGCCCTTGATGTGATTGCTAAATCTGCGGAAGGTGGGATGCGTGATGCCTTGAGTTTACTTGATCAAGCGTTGAGTTTTTCAGAGGGTAAACTTGAAGAAAAAGATGCTCTACTCGTAACAGGTTCAATTGCCAACGAAGCGCTGGTTTCTTATGTTTCTGCGCTGGCAGATTCGGATGTGACCTCAGCACTGGCGGATTTAGAGAAGATTTTTCTTGAAGGTAAAAATATGTTGCGCTTCACAGAAGATCTTCTAACCTATTTCCGTGACCTGCTTTTGAAGGAAGACAACAAGATACCTCGGGCGCGAATTTATCAATGGATCAATATAGCGATTGAGTCCTTGAAGATTATCAAAGAAACAACGCAAAGCAAAATTGCTGCCGATGTCATGACGATGCGCTTAGTGGATGCCGGTGCTTCTCATCCTGCAGAAGACGCGGCGGTTTCAGAGGATTTGGCGCAGGAACTTCAAGCTATAAAAGCAGAGCTTCGGGAGCTTAAGGCCAAGTTGGCAGAAGTTGAAAATAAGCCTTCTGTATCTTCCATAAGTCAAGAAGTGCAAATCAAGCGTCAAGTGAAGCTGCAAACGAGTTCAGAAAAATATCAAGTAAATCAAGACTTGATTTTTAAAGCGTTAAGAGAAGCAACAAATGAAGCACGTCAAGCTGTTTTCGGGGCTTGGCCAGAGATTGTTTCAAGTTTTACAAAGCCTTCAGAGCGTGCGTTAATCAATAACACAGCGCCTGTAGCAGCATCAAGCAACTTTGTCGTTGTGACTTTCCCCCATGGAAATCTAGCTAAACGTGTAGCTGAAAATGAAAATTTACAGTTAACATTTGGAAATCTTATGTCCTCCATCTTAGGTTTTTCACCGGAGATTATTGCTCTGGCGGAACAAGATTGGCAGTCTGTCCGGCAAGAGTATGTGATGCACCTAAAAAAAGGAGAGAAAAATACTGAAATAGTTGCCGAGACAGGCTCTAAAGAAGACGAAGAGGAACTGCTTGTCAGTAAAGCGAAAGAATTTTTTGGTGAAAAAGTGAAAGTGATTAAGGATTAGAAATATAGTATCATGAGGTCAAGAAGCTCTAGCCTAGACTGGAGCTTTTTTGTCTACTTTTCGGACACTGGTTACGGAAGCCAGAAGTTACCCCACATGGAGGTCCCCTCCGCTTTTCTCATCAAA
>NZ_DKXK01000039.1:4218-17635 GCF_002492185.1 Lactococcus sp. UBA7128 | reverse complement strand
TATCAACACCTTTTACGATTTCAGATTCAACTAAGTCTTTCTCCTTGAGCTTTCCTTCTTCGAATAATTTTTGTTTTTCAGCTCTAATTTTTTCGAGCAAAACTGATGCTGGTTCATCATTCGGATCCTGAGGAACTAATTTCCCTTGCATGGCGATATCAAGAACTTTTTGTTTGAGTTGGTCAGCTAGTTGTTGCAAGGCACCTTGATCAGCTTCAATCGAGTTAACTTTTTCAAAAAGCTCATCAATTTTCTGTGAAATTCGTTTTTGTTCTGATAACGGTGGAATGCAAATCACAGTATCTCCAAATCCAGAACCAGATATCTCTTTAAAAGTTGTTCCACTAGCTCTTTTTTGAATATCAGAAGTCCTATTTTTTATTAGCCAGTAGATAAACTCAATGTCGACTAATACAGGAAATATCGACTTGCAACCTTGGTTAGTAGTGTATTCCTTTTTTACAATATTAATGTGTCCAATCGGAGCACGACTTGAGAAGACAATTGAATTTGTCGGAATTATTTGAGCCGAAGAACTGGTTAATCCTTTTTCTGTGATATGTTTACTTGAATCATCAAAATAGATACTATCTTGTTGTTTCCCCATATCTGCAGGTGTAATCCATGTAATATCACCATTGTAGAAACTTGGTTCGCTAGATTTTGGAGTTCCTCCCGAAATAATAGAACCTATATTTCTTAATTTAGTCAGTTCCCATGAGTCAGGGATATCTAATTCATATTCCAGTTGAACAATCGTTCCATCCGCGAACTTCTCATAATGTAAACCATCATCACCTTTGAAAATCTCAGTTTCATTCTTGTCTCGCTTGATTTTCTTTTGTTTGATGAGTTCTTCTTTCTCAGCTTTTATACGCTTCAGAAGTTCGCTTGCTGGCTCATCGTTAGGATCTTGCGGAACGAGTTTTCCGCGCATCGCTAAATCTAATATTTTTTCTCGCAAGGCTTTAGTATCTATCATTCTTCCACCTCACCCAAAAGCTCTTGCAGCCGTGCTACCGCGTTTGCGATATTATCAGATTTTTCTTGCATCAGATCCAACATTTCAGCAATCGTGTAATCCGGAGTATCACTCTCCGCTTCCATCCAAGAGATATCAAGACTCAAATTGTCGCGTGATTGAATTTGATCAATTGAATATTTTCTCCAGCGACCATTTGGATTATCAGAGCTCCAGGTTTCTTCTCGATTGCCAATGTCATCCCGTTTGTAAACTTCGATAAACTCTTCAAAGTCTCTCCGATTTAAAGAGTTACGCTTACCGAAAGAGCGCATATTGTTACGCATGTCATATATCCATACGTCTTTAGTATTGTCTTTTTCAGTTGTTCCACGGGTAAAGAACAGCACATTTGTCTGAACACCTTGCGCGTAAAAAATACCAGTTGGAAGTCTCAATATTGTGTGAAGATTGGTTTTGTTCATCAAATCTCGACGAATTGACTCACCAACTCCGCTATCAAAAAGAACATTATCTGGAACAACAACTGCAGCGCGAGCATGTCCATCTGTTTTTAAGGAATTATAGATAGTTTGTAAGAAATTCAATTGTTTATTGCTAGTTTCATACGTCAGGTCATCCCGCGTCGCACGTTCTCCACCATTCTTAATACCAAATGGAGGATTCGTCAATACTAAGTCAAATCCCTTCATCCATTTACCATTAGATGAAAGAGAGTCTCCTTGTTCAAGTCTCGGGTTGATGTCATGCAACAAAGCATTCATCAAAGCCAGTTTGTGGGTGTTTGGGACAAGTTCCATACCACTTAACGCCTCATCCTTTTGGAACTGCACTTCTTCAGGTGATAGGTCGAAAAAGTCATCGTATTTCTCTCTGAGATAATGATTAGCAGCAATCATAAAGCCAAAGGTACCAGCCGCAGGGTCGTTTAATCTCTCGCCTTTTTCTGGATCCATCAATTCAACCATCACATCAATCAAGACACGAGGTGTAAAGTATTGACCCGCACCTGACTTAGTTTCATTCGCATTCTTTTCAAGCAAGCCTTCGTATAAATCACCAAGACCTTCATGCTTAGCCGAGTACCAATCCAATGCATCGATGTCTTTAATGATTTTTTCAAGGTTTTTTGGCTCGTCGATGCTTGTTGACGCATCCGCATAAATCATGTTCAACCGTTTATCGGTTGCTATTTCTGGATTACCTAAATCCAATAGAAGTTTTTTGTAGAAGGTTTTTAACTCTATCCCTTCTTTTGTAACCAAATCATCCCAACGATATCCTTCTGGGATTGATGACTCCGTTTCCTGTTCTTTCATCATTTTTAAGAACAGGATATAAGTCAATTCAGTCACATAATTTTGATAGCTAATTCCATCATCACGAAGAACATCTGCCATCTTCCACAGTTTTTGTACAATTTCGTTATTTGTCACTTTATTATTTCTCCTCTTTATGTAAACGAGCGAAACATGGCTCGCTTACTTATGCTGCGTAGAGTTCCTCGTTAAGCACTTGAACAATATTGTCTACATTAGCACCAATTTGTTTCAAAACAAACTTATACCCCCCTTGCCGCTTCCAAACTTCTGTTTCATCAAAATATTGTTTAGCCGTTGGAGCGAGCACTGGAGTTTCCAGCAGTTGTTTTTCAATTCTTTGGAGCCATTTCAATTGTTTAAGATTCCAAGATTCCATCCCATAGACTTTTTGCATAGCACGTTTGATGCGGGTTTCATGATCCACGAGAGTTGTTCCAAGTGCTGCCTGCCGGATAAAGCTAATAATATCTGCTGCAATATACTCTTTCTTCTCTTGTCTCCAAGCTTCTCGAAGTGACGTTTCATCAAATTTCTTTTCCTTCAGCCGTAATTGTACTTCCCTCAAATCTTGATAGGTTAGATCTTTTGGACGCTTTACGACAACTTGAAGGGCTGGGATATGATTAATATTATCTCGAATAAATTTGTTAAATTCGTTCAAGTAATCTGCTGGCTTGACGTTCCCCTCACCGTATCCCCTTGATATATCAATCAAAGTATCTTCGTGGGCGGATATTACCATCGGATCTTTGAAGGTGTACCATGAAGCAACTCGATGGATATTTTCTGTTTGCGATTCTAATTCACTTTTGTTCATCGTTTTAATACTTTGAATCCACATGTCCAAGTCAGTAGTTTTATTCAGCGTAGCAATCTCATCTTCATCCTTTTTGCTAATTCTCTGCTTTTTCCGCTGTAGCTTAGCAATCAGCTCGGCCTTGAAAAAACCAAACTCTTCATCATCTTCGGCTTGCAAAGTTTTTTCAAGGACTTCTTGAATTGACTGTTTCGGATTTGAAACGACAGGTTTCATGTCTGTAATGTTTTGCAAATAATCATAAAGATGTACGGCATCAAAAATCCTAAATGCTTCTTTTTCAATTTTACGGCAAAGACGTGTTGCACGTCCTAACATTTGGTCATATAAGATACGCGAACGCACTCGGCGCATAAAGACAAGATTTTCAATTTCCGGCACATCGATACCCGTTGTAAGTAAGTCAACCGTAACAACGATATTTGGATATTTTTCGTTCTTGAAACACTTGATTTTTTTATCAGGGTGGCGAATATAGCCAGTAATCTTCTCAATTGCGTCATCGTCAACTACTGTACCCTCTTCTGCATATGCTTCTTTCAAGAGCCGTACAATCAAATCTGCATGTTGATCGTTAGCCGCAAATATTAAGGTTTTCCCTGGTTCATTAGGGTCAATGTAGCCTGTCAATCCTTCTAACACTGCTTTATTGAAATTTTCTGTGATGACCTTCTTATTGAATTGTTCAATATCAAAATCTAACTCGTCGTCCAAGTGAGCTTTATCAATGCTTTTAGTCTCATCATTCCAAATGTCAACATCCGTATCTGCTTCAAACTTAATCCCATATTTTGACAGATGAGTTTCGAATTTAATTGGCGGTTCATGGTCAACAAGATAACCGTCAACAACAGCATCTGTATATGAGTAAGTGTAAATTGGTGCACCAAATATTTCAATTGTGTGAAGCGCAGGTGTCGCTGTCAATCCAACAACAGTTGCATCAAAATAATCAATTACCCGACGATACTGACTCACATAATCTTTTTCATTTTGATAAAACAACTCATCATCAGTCATTTCACGGTCTTCAGTATAGCCCCGGTGTGCCTCATCAACAATGATGAAATCATAAGTTCCGACAGATGGAATCTCAGTAACATCATCTTTGAAAAATAAACGTCTTACCATCCCCTGTACCGTTGCAATTTGAATCTTAGTAGCCTGCTCTGGAAGGATGTCTCCAGCTTCCTTCACATCATAAATATCAGAAAAAGAGAGATTATCAATCTTAGTATCCTTCAATGCATCTGATACCTGAATGCCTAAGCTTCTTCTATCAACTAAAAACAAGATACGTCTGACACGTTTCGTTTTAAGTAGTCTATACATCAAAGATAATGCAAGCCTTGTTTTCCCAGTTCCGGTTGCCATAGCCAATAACATACGGCGCTTGTTCTCTTCTAAACCTCTTTCAACAGCTTTTACAGCCTCTATCTGATAGGCACGATTCGCAAATTCTGGATATGGTTCTTCTTTTAATTCCTTTTCTGCTCTCGCTTCATTGACAACCAACTTTTGCAACAAATCATCAGGACTATGCCAGCTCTCTAAAGCAAACGATGTTTTCTCAGGAGTTCGAGCATCCCAGAACCAAATACCGGATTGCTCAGCTAATTGTTTCAAGTAAGGCCTTCCATTTGAAGAATACAGGAATGGTGCCTTATAACCATTGGCGGTTTCCTCAAAAGTGTATTCAGTGGATTTTTGTGTTTCTTTAGAATACTCTTTCGCTTGAACCAAATCACCAGCAACAGTTTTTCCATATTTTTTAGCTTCAATGATACCAACGAGCTGCAAGCCAACAAACATTGCATAGTCTGCACGACCTTCCGCCGTAGGAAACTCAGCGATAGCTTTATTTTTATTCTTCTCTGGACGTGCACCTTTCCGCCAATCCAAGTTTTCAGTATCAGCTTCCCATCCAGCATTTCGTAGTTGCTCATCAATAAACATGATACGTGTTTGTTTCTCATCAAGTGTTGCATTATGAAGAAACTTCTTAGACCTTGCACGTCGATCTGTTTTGATTTCTTGTTCTGAATGTGAAGATGGTTGTGAAGCCATCTTTTCCAATTGTTCCTGAAAAGTCTTTTTCTCAGATTCAGCCAGTTCAACCTGAACTCTTAATTTTGTCAGCTCATCTGCTGTGGCCTTATCAATATCTTTAGGATCTTCGAAAGTCGTGGCAGCAAAGTCAAGTGGGCCATACACTTCCATAAACCAATTTGACAAGTAATGAGCGTAACGAAGCATGGTCATAGCTTCAGTAGTATTTCCATAATTATTATGAGCAGCCTTATTACCAATTTTTCTGATAGTATGCAAAACCGTCGCAATCTCAGTATCTAAGACACCTTTACGTTCAAGCTCACGTAACTTGTCAAATTGATTATCTAAATTACATGGTGTCAATCGTTCAAGCGAGAATAGAGCCTCCGTCAGTTGCTCAGCAAAAAGACGGATTTTAATGAGCGAAACATTTGGGTCGCGGTATACGTTCTGTTCGGCTTGCTTGCCTAGTTTTGCGAATAAAGGCCACTGTGCTGATAGCATATCAAAGTTACTCATTTAACTCACTCTCCTTCCCTTGTAATCAATCGAACTCGCATCACCTGTATCAACATTCAAGATTACACAAATCTTCACCAATGAATCAATTGAAATGGGTTCATTCTTCCCCATCTTGACGATGATGTTGCTACTAACCCTTGCAGCATCCTTCAACTCTGTTTTTGTCATGTTCAAATCAATTGGCAATTTCCTCAGTTTATTGTAAGTAATGGGCATCTAATCACCTCTCATAACTTCTGATAGTTCGTTTATCCAGAAGATAAAGTTCATATTTATTGTATCATGTTTTATCAAGATAATCTCTTAAACATCAAGAGTGCTTAATATATTATAGTTTTTTCACAAATAAAAAAGACCTCCTAAAGAATCTTCAAAACTAACTCATCTGCCTTCAATACTCATTATTTCTTTCTTACTACTCCTTCAAAAATTATTGAGTTTACTCCAAGTTTACTAACTCAATCAATATAACAATAAAAAGAGCCCTTTTGGTGCTGTGCTCTTTTTTATTGTTATATTCTCTTTAACCACTTTCAAACTTTCCAATAAACTCACTCTGATAGTACTTTATATTTTTTTTTAAATTTCTTGTAAGTCATATATTCTAAGTTAAGTAGTTCTAAACGAGTTTTTCCATCATAAACAAGGACATCTCCTACCTCTAAGGGAACTCCCCCCCCTCTAAGAAGAACTTGACCATAGCTCAGTTTTTTTTCATTTATCCATTGCATAAGACCGAGATAGAATAAACGATTTATCCAATAAGGGCGTTCATGTTCATGACTAACAATCCAAAACTCGACTTCTTTACTATTACTTTTTTTTATCGCTTTATTTTTCATTACATGTTACACGAATTAGGCGTGCCTCCTGTACCATAAGGACCACAATTTGTATGTTTAGGCGGTCTATATTTTCCATTTATTTGTTCAAAAGTAGGTGATTTAGCAAAACTGCCACCTAAACTTTGTAGAGCCCATGCCAATCCTCCGTATCTAAAGCTTACTTTCGTCTCATTTTTTTCAACGATACTAGAAGTATCCGCAACTTCGTCTGCGAAAACTTTTGTTGTAGGTACTGATAGACTGCTCAAAGTAGTAAATAATAGAAAGATAGATAAAACAATAAATTTATACTTTTTTTGAATAAGCTTCATGATACTCCTCCTTTTCGGCTTATATAATAGGTATACCACTAACTTAATTATAACAAACACAACAGGCAATATCAACATTTTTAACCATTATACCAATTTAATAAAAAACTATATTAACTTGATAACAACATTGCCATGTCCACAAAATACATTAAAAATCTACAATCCAAATTTGATGAAGAAAATCAATTTGTGTGCTTGAAGTAACTCAAAAAATCCCAACAAATGTTGAGATTTAGAATAAACATTCGTTATAACGTATTGTTATAACATATTTTATATATTATCAAACAGTATAAATAGAATTTCTAGCTATTTTATAAAATAAAAAATACACTTTATTATAATTTTCACCTGAATATACTCATCATGCTCCATGTAAGACTATTTGTTATAGCCAATTTGTGCTTTGGTTGAATGTTCTGATTCATAAATTCTGCTTCATATTTCGAAAATTTATAACCTTGTTCTTGAAGTTTTAGTCCCCATTCCCAAATATACTCCTTCGCTTCATCCACACTAAACCTTTTATCGTCTATTCTCATGATTGAGTTGTTTATGACCATTTGTAACTGTTCTGAAACAACCCCATTGTTAAGAAAATCCCTTACTTCTTGTTTAAATACTTTTTTCTCAAATTATCCTCCTTACTCAAAACTGTAAATTAAAATCACATTCCAAAATCATTCACGCATGATTTTATCTTATCCATGTAGATCCCTTCGCTTTTTATTATAACAAAAAACACACTGGCAAAGCGTGTGTTATAAACAAAGAAATATTTGTACTTTTTTCCATTATTATGCCATTATTTTCCTACCTTTCCAAGTTCTGTCATACCTGTAATTTTCTTTCCCTTTGTATCATAGGTCACTTGAAAAATATAATGGGGCACATTCGATTTTAAATCTCCAGCACTTGCGGTATAGTCACAATCAACAAATGCTGTAATCGACGTTCCCGTCTGCGGTTGAGCATAAACTTGTAGGCTGTTTAAGTGACTTTGAATCATTCCATAATCTGAACTTGACTTATCCGCAGATAATGGAAAAAGTTTTTGTGCAACTTCTGAAGCCACCAAAGTTGCGACCTCTTTTTGTCTCTCTTCATTGGTGGTTTGACTTTGATTATAATTATAATAGATCTTAAAAAGAGAGTAAGCAGTTGTTTGTAAGTCTATGAGTTGCTGCTGAGTTTTACCATCTTGGGATTGCTTCAAAGTCTTCTCTGCATTCGCAAGCTCCTCTTTCAAGCTAGAAATCTCTTTTTTATTATCTTCTATAATCTGTTGTGTGACTGCTCCACGAGGATTATCTTTGTTCCCACCCATAAGAACAAAAGCTATGAGAAGCATGACGATAATTCCACAAGCAAAACCTAGCCCTAAAATAATACTTTTTTGTTTAATCTCCATTTGCCTGACCCTTTCTACCTTCATTTTCAATCGTTTTTTCACCGTCTTGACTAAAAGGATAATCCGAGAAATCCAATGCTTTAGGTTCTTCTGAAGGAATATCCGCTTCCACCCAATAGACAGCTTGTGCTTCTGGATAAAGTATTCGCACCATTTCAATTCTCGAATACTTGAATTTAAAGCGAATGATTTTGAGAGTGGAACTTTCAAAACCTGTCTGAAACGTCTTTCCTTCATTCAAAGTATTACAAGCAGTTTGTCTGTTTCTTGTCTCAACTCCATACCAACGAATCATAGGAATCCACTTCTCAAAGATATTGAGCTGATCAAGCTTTCTGAAAATCATAGACTGTATAATTTGACGAACCGCAAAGAAAGAAAAACCAAGTAAGAGAGCGACGAGATTTATTTGAAAAGATTGTGAAACATCTCCAACAATACCCTCTACGCTTTCAGTTTTTAAGCCCATCAAACTAAAACTGAGACTCCAAATGATAAAATTATGCTTCATAAAACGCCAAGTATTTTCCATAATATCCAGACCTTTGAATAAAGCGTAACTGAACCGAAAAACAACAATGAAGAAAAAAATAACGAAAATGCTTGATAAAGCTTGTTCCCGTCCTTCCACAGTCTGTAATCCTGGCCAAGCTTTCTGAATGAAGAATAAACCCACAAAACTTCTAAAGGCAAAAAGGATACTTCCCCAAAAGCTCAAAGTCATCATGATTTTTAAAACATTTAGGAGCTGAATTTGCCAGAATTGTCTGTTTTTCACCATTTGCTTAAATTTAAGCTTTTCAAGTAATAAGCAGTCTTGAATTTCTTTTTTCCCTTCTTTCAAAAACTTCCTCATATTTAAACCCTCTACTTTCCTCTTGGATAAACGTAAGTCAATGTTTTGGCTTCTTTTGCAGAAATTGTGCCATAAGTTTCTTCTGTTTGAGTTGCTGTTGCACGATCAAAACCAGTTTGACCCGCCACAACATTACACTCTGAGATAATCAAAGAGCCATCTGGATTCACATATTCGACAAAAGCGACGTGACCTGGATCTGAATTTCCACGGTAGGGGTCTTTCCCCGCCACAAAATTGACAGCGCTATGCGGTTTGGGTTTTCCTACTTCAACTGTCAAACCAGGTGTACTGTGTCCCCAAACACCGCCATTTCCCATTCCTGTCACTCCCCAGCCTATTTCTTTAGTACGAAATATGACATACCATACACACTGGTGCCCATAGGGTGCATTGACTTCATCATCTGGATAAGAAGTGAAATTGGCTCGCTTACCAATAGCTCTTTTTACTTCAGGGCTCAGTTGCTTGTAGTACGTTCCCATAGGAATGGTACCCTTTACTTGTTCTCCTGTTCCAGCTCCTGCATCACATCCACTATTCGCTTCTTGATAGGTATTGTACGTATTATTCTTTGCACCATCATTGACCGCCTCTTTGATACTTGATGGAATGTTTTTTCCATCAAAGGTCGTGTACCACTTGAGTGCATTGGCTTTAATTTCAGCTTCTTTAGTCTGTCCATCAGAGAGTGATATACCCTCATAGAGCACTGACCAGTCAAGAGCAGCTTGTTGCGGATCAGTCGCCTTTCCTACAATAATTCTTGTTGAATTTTTAGAGCCGTTTAACTCATAATCCAACAGCTTAAACTGATTAGCTGGTGTTAAAGTAGATAAATCCCCCGATTTAATGGAGCCTTCTGAGGTGATTCTATTCCCATTGATAGTATTTCCCCAGCCCGACCACTGAAACCAGCCTGCAACTCCTCCGCTTGGATTAATCGCTTGTGGATCCAATCCAGACTCTCTCTCGGCAACCGCAACTGCTCCTGCACCACCTGCCCCCGAAAAGCCATTGCTTTTCGTCAAATGATCAAAAAGAGCTTTACCATGATGATTCGTCCTATCTTTATCATTTGAAGGATTGGCACTTTCATTTTGGACATCCCTACAACTCTGTGCCGAAGCTACAGCCTCCCCTGCTCCTAAAGAGACTGTCATCATCAGAAGTCCACCAAAAGAACCTCCAATCAATAGGAAAAGAATCGCAAAACCAGCGAACCATTTTTTCATCAGTGCCATCCTCCATATTCTGCTAAATCTGATGTTTCATAATCTTGTGAAAAAATAATGCTTTGTCTGCCTGCAATATTCAAATAAAGTTGACCTTGTTCCAAAGTTGTAATAGCATCTAATTCATAGGGACTGATTTCTTCTTGCAAAATATCTGCCAATAATTGTTTGTCTGCACTCGATGTTTGAGCGAAAACACGATAATTCATCATTCCAAAAATAGCTTTCATAGATGACTGATAGCGTTCCGCCTTAAAACCAGATCCCCCAGAATTCAAAATTGTTTGAAAACTTCCTGCTTGGACAATAATCCCTGCATAGTTTTGAGACAAGGCATCAATCATCTGAAGTGTCAGTTCACTTGAGGAGGGCGTACGTGGATTGAGCATCTTACCAATATCTGTGATATTAACAATGTAATGTTCCACTTCAGACTCTGATAGACGAGGATTGTTTCTTAAACGCTCTCTCTGTATTTTTCCATTTCGAATAACATCATAAGAAATCAGTGCCATGACTGAAAAAAGTTGGACATTGAGATAATCAGGTGTTCCAGTTAAACCTGATAAATCAAAGGTGACCAAATGTTCTTCTGATAAGTCCGTAAAGTTTGTCGTTCCTTCAAAAACATCAGGTTTCGTATTCAATAGCTTCACAAAAGTAGATAAGATGCGCCGATAAGAACGCTCCATTTCAGCTGTTTTAGCTAAAACAAGTTGCCCTTCAACGTATCCTACAAAATCTTTAAGTGTCGGATATTCACTTGCAGGTACTTTTGTTGCTTTTAACTCATTCAAGTGTAGAGTGGGGTTCCGATACCACAAAGGATTATTTTCTGAAGGATATTGACAATAAAAGGCCGTCGCTAAATCCTCAAAAATATCACAATCATCCGCAGTTGCATCGGGTTTGAGTACCTCAAACATGTTTTTCAATTTTGCAATGTGAAGACCAAAGGATTTGATTTCATCTGTTTCCCCTTTTTCATTGGTTGCGCCTTGAAAGACTTGGAAAATATTGATTTTATTTCGACTTCCTGCCATATCTATTAAGAGACCTAGATTGTTTTCTGTGTAATTATTAAGAAAAGGAGACTGATCCAAGTTGATATTTCGAATATAATGATTTTGAGCAAAATTGTCATCAATCAAAGCAATTGAAAATGTGCCTTGCCCCATATTAGGCGTTCCAGAAATCAACATAAAAGGACGTGTACGAAACTCATTTTTCAAGAGCCAGTCCAATTGAATAACGCCATCTGTTTTCGTTTTACCGAAATAGCTCCCCGTCTTATCCTCTAATTTTGTATGATCTAAAAAATATCCGCCTGCTAAATCTCGACTTTTAATAGGACGGTGACTCGGCGTATTTAATAACTCATAATGCGAGTCAGGACTTGTAAAGAGTGCTTCTTGTTCAAAGTACAGTTCATCCAACATGACTGTACTTTTGAATTGACTCGCTTCATCTCTAATTTTTTTGACACGTGTCATCAATTTTTCTTCTGTTAAATCATAGACAGCTAATCGAATAGAAATACCTTTCATTTTCTCGTGCTTACGTGTCATATCATCAATCAACTCTAACAAATCCCCAACTTCTTGAGCTTCACGGTTATTGTCTGTTGTCTTGGCATTGATGTCAATTCGACTCTCTTTTTCATTGATTGATTTCTCAGCTTTTTCTTCAACTTTTTTACTATCCAAAGACTCTATAGCTAAAAAAGAAACCACGTGATCTTGTTGGAGAAGTTCTTTCAACCACATCCTCCCCAAACCTTCTCTGGGATAATCATAAATGCGCAGGTAAGTCACACACCCATCACCATACTGAACGTAGTGTGAGAAGTATTTAGAACCTCCTTGTGGCTGAACACGCATTAAAAAATCAATGTCATAGCCTTTTTTCTCGTATTTTTTCAAATGTACCATTCTATTTCCTTTCCTTGCATAAATTCTTGTGTCTATCCATACACAAAAATTTACACAACTTTTATAGTTTTGTATTCAAGTTATTGAGCTGAAACAGTACCAGCTCTTTTTCTTTAGGGTTGAGCATAGAAAGATGAAAGCGATAGGAACGTGCTAAACTGACAAGTTGCTTGCTTTTTTTATGTAATTCCCGAGGAGTCTCTGCATAAAGAAATAACAAATATTCAATATTACTTAAACGCTCTTCCAACTCCTTTTGTTTTTCAATTTTTGCTCGAATCATATTCTTTTTTATTTCCAATTGTAAGTGTCCACGTTCACTTGTAGGTTTTAAAGAAGTAAGATTTCGAAGTTTTCGACGTAAATGCGCCACTTGAGAAGCCGTAGAAACAGGAAGTTTTGTCGTTTCAATGGTGAAGTGTTCATTTGTTTTAGATAAAAAAGTATAAAAATAAGATAAAATCATCCGTTGTTCTTCATAGCTGACACTGGATGCACCTGTCCCTTCAATCCGAAACATCTGAAGCACACTGTCATCCACTAAAACCAATTCAGCCTCCTTGGTCTTATTCAATCGCTTATAAAACGTGTGTTCTAAAAAACTTGCCAGATTTCCCCTTTTTTCTTTTTGAACAGCCTTATCTTCTTTTTGTGATAATTTAGAAATTGGCATCGATCTCTATTTCCTTTCCTTGTGCTTTCTTCTTCAGTGGCTTGAACTGCCTTTTGATTCGACTTGTCTTAGTACGCAAAAAGAGCAATAAGACCATATAATTACGCTTCCCACCATTGGTATGCATGATAAGAAAAATAACAATGATTGCGGTGAGCACATCAAAAATAAGCATGTTCAGCCATTGACTCACAGGAAAAAAACGATTCAGCCACCAGGCAAAGCCTCCACCTATAGCCATAAAGCCAAAATCTAAACCATAAAAGATTCCCATCTTAAACTTTGCAAAAATGTCCCGTGGGACACCATAATTATCGCTCCCTTGATACATTAAATTACCTACTTTCATTTTGTTTTTCTTGATTTTAACTTGGATTCAAAATTCTTGCTTTACGCCCCCACTTCACTTCCAAAAAAGTGCAAAAAAAAAAAAGATGAAGTCAAATTTGACTTCATC
>NZ_DKXK01000039.1:0-4002 GCF_002492185.1 Lactococcus sp. UBA7128 | reverse complement strand
ATGAAGTCAAATTTGACTTCATCTATTAGTTTTAAACTCCCCAAACACATGTAATCCTATAAAAGACTTACATAAAATTTCTAAGATTTATTTTCAAATCCCTCTCAGCTCGTTGCACTTGTTTCTTTAATTCATCATATTTAACAATATATTCGTTAACAAAAGCATTCTGCTCTTCAATAGGGAAATATTCTACAAAATATTCATTCAAGTGGCCAGGATTGATTGTTAGTTTTGAAGTACCATCCGCAAGATCAGCAACAACTTTTTTTCTAATGGCTTCAAAATACCAATTATAAAATTTCATGTTGATTGGATATTTATCGTAGTTCTTTGGTGTCAACACCAAACATAAATTACTTGCGATAAACTTTCCATTTACATACTGGCTTTTCCCTAATGATCCACTTGCTGATACGGCATAAACTAACGCTTCCTCATCATGTGTGTATGACGAATACTTTTTCCACTCATCCGAAGCCGTAATAAAATCATATTCCCCATCGTCCATTTCATTGGTTGAAGCAAGTTCTCCCTTTGTTGATGAAAATAGCTCTTTGAATTTTACTAACTTGTGGTGACTACCGTCCTCATTTTGGTAGCCTGCTGCATTTAGAACACCTTCTTTATAAATTTTTTTCTTTTCCGAAATACCTTGTATTTCCTTAGAATTGTTAATTGAATCTACAATTTGATTTTCTATGTCATTCCATCGATTGTTTTTGTCAATTCGTCCTTTGTGTTGGACGCTAACTAATCCATCATCCTCAAGATTATAGAACAAGACTTCATCTGTTGGATTATGTGGAGTTTTTGTGAATCCAAAAATTGAAGTATTAACGGTCCTCCCTTGTTCTCTAAAAATAGATAGAGGCATCTTTATTACATAATCAAGCCGTGCTTTTTCTAGCAACAGGTCGGTTAAGCCTGTCGTCCCATCTTTTCCTTGATTTTTTGTTAACGTTGGACTTGGCATAATAATAATGAGCTTCCCATTATTTTCAAGATAATCAATAGCCTGTAATGTGAATTTGATTGGATTTTTATTCTCATAAGGTGGATTGATGATACACTTTGTGGGTTTCTTTTCTCTAATATACTCAAGTAATACATCATCCTTATTGTTCATAATTGTATTATCACTCACGTTTAAAAGACTATTCCTAAACAGCATATTTGAACGACCATCTCCATGTAGGAACATATTTGAACATGCTAACGAAAATAATACAGGATCAATCTCAAATCCTATTAACTGGCGATTTCGTATTTCTTCAAGCTTATCTTCATCATCTTTAGCAAGATTATATAGTGTTTCCATAGCCTCCATTAGAAAGCCACCCGAGTCAGTACAAGTATCAATTACGACATCATTGACGTTTAATCGAGCTAACTTGACCATTAACTCTTTTATATGGTCAGGAGTTAAAATGATATTTTTATTTTCAATCTTCCCTGCACGAGAAAGAAAAATCTTATAAGCTTTTCCTAATATATCCTGCTTTTCTTCGTATTGATAAGGGATAAAGATTTTATTGTGGATTTGAGATATTAGTTGCTTATAAGTCAACAATGGCAAGTCGATATTTTTTATAAATGAAAACTGGTCACGCCAACTAAACTCTTTTGACAAATTATTGACTTTTAATCCCAGTTGAGTATCAACTGCTTGAAGGATTGACTTGTTCATATAATGGGCATTTAATATTGTAACTGAAGTTGTTGCTATCTCTTGATCAGTTGGTTCTTGAATGTTCAGGTAGATGCTCCGAAAATTTGTATTAGTCAATGCAATCATAATACCTGAAAAAAACAAACTTCGGTAGGTATCTTTTATTCCACCATCATGGAATTTTTCATTGATAGACTTCAAAATGCTAACAAGCTGCTCATCTGAGATAGTTTCTCCCGAAACACGCTTACTTAATGCTTTTCCAATATTTTCAAGTGTGAGCAGCTTATCTTTTATATTGAACTTCTCTATTTCATCAGAATCCGTTTTCTTGAAAAAATAGGTTACCTTTATTTGACTTAATTCTCGTCCCGATACTGCAATCCCAACCATATTTTTCTTAATGTTGTTTGTCGTCATATAGAACTTAACTTCTTCTTCAGCTCTAGAATGTAAGAGTGGTTTTGCTTCAACAATTATTGCAAAGTCAGGTAAATCAAGAAAAAAATCTGGGTAACCTGCAAATGATGTCCCATTCTTTGATTTGAAACCATAAGACTTATCAATTGCGGACTTTTCAATGAAAGTATCAGGACCATAAAACGAACGAAAAATATTTTCAGTAATAGTTTCGCTAGATTGCACTTTCTTTCCCACTTATGCCACCACCTTTTGGTTGATAGCTACAAAAAGAACCATAGCTTCATCTACTAAAATGTTGCTACGGCTCTTTTTTAGGGCACTATAAAAAAAGGTATCACCTACCTGTGCTGTGCTGTGCTGTGTAGTGACCCCTAAAAGTTAGACTTTTGAATGAGATAGAAATATCTCATTTTTTTGTATTTTATTTTTGATAAGCAAGCCGAAATTGAGCAGGTGCTAACCAATTCAATTTCTTCTTAATTCGTTTGGTGTTGTAGTATTGAATCCACTTCGTAATAGCGGTGTTCAGTTCTTGATAAGAGTGAAAGACCTTTCCATAGTAGATTTCCTGCTTCAAAAGGCCAAAGAAGTTCTCCATAACAGAGTTATCAAGACAATTTCCCTTGCGACTCATCGACTGGAAAATTCGATGTTCATTGAGCGTGTGAACATAGCTTTTGGTCTGGTAAGCCCAGCCTTGATCAGAGTGAAAAGTTCGGCGATAAGGGCAGTCAGAAGTCACTTCAAGTGCCTGCGTGAGCGCACTTGAAATCGCATGATAAGTTGGCTGCTTAGAGACTTCAAAGCTCACAATTTCGTTGTTAAACAAGTCCAAGAAAGGATTAAGATAAGCCTTCTTCTGAACGCCCTTATCGTAATATTTAAACTCTGTCGTATCTGTCGTTATTTTCTGGTGAGGAATACGGGTATGAAAGCGTCTATTCAACTTATTTTTAGCAGTCTTGCCCACTTTTCCCTTGTAAGAATTGTACTTGCGGGATTTGCGCCCAAAAGAAGTCACACGTAGTCCCAGTTTTTTCATCAAGCGTTGTACTTTCTTATGGTTGACATGAAAGCCTTTGTCTTTAAGCAACTGTACCATTGGACGATAACCTGCATTCTTATGTTCCTTGCGAATTTCCAGCATAGCTTGCTCAATGTCTTCGTCCTTATTGGGACGTTCGAAGCGTTTAAGCCAATAGAAATAAGTACTCCGAGCTAGTCTAGCAACTCTGAGGAGGAGTTCAAGAGGGAACTGGAATTGTCTTTGGAGGCTTTGAACAAGTCGGGATTTTCCCGAATTTGTTGTTCCATTCGAAGTCTCCTCAAGCCTTTTAAATACTCTAACTCAGCACGTAGGTAAAGATTCTCTTCTTGAGCTTCCGCGAGTTGTCTCTCAAGCTCTGAGTGCTCCTCTTTTGATTTCTTAGTCTTCTTAGATTTAGGCTTTGACAATTCATTCTCTTTTCTAGGTCTTCCACGAGGCTTTGAAATAAAAGCAAATTCCCTCTCTTGACGGTACTCTTTAACCCAACGAACAATCACTGTACAATTACTCATGTTTAATTGTTTGGCAACTTCGCGATAAGACATTTCACTTGTTAAGTATAAGTTTACCGCATTGCGTTTAAAATTGGAATCATAAACAGTATTGTGAGGGTTGCGTTTTAACCCCTCTTCTCCAAATTTTTTATAAGCATTAACCCATCTAAGAGCTACTTCATGGTTAGACAGTCCATATTTATCTCTTAGAAATGTATAGCCTCCCACTCCTGAGAGATAATCATTCACAACCTTAAGTTTGAATTCAAAAGAATACTTTTTCATAAGAAAAGACCTCCAAAAGTTAGATTTTTCTAGTCTAACTTCTGGGGGTCATATCACTGTGCTGTGCTGTGCTGTGCTGT
>NZ_DKXK01000046.1:21466-22002 GCF_002492185.1 Lactococcus sp. UBA7128 | reverse complement strand
CTCACAAAATTTCATTTTGTTTATAAAAGTAAAATGAGTTTTATATTAAAAACATTTGACTTTGCTATTTTAATTATATAAACTTGTATTAAGTTGATAAAAAATTTCTAATGCTACAAAGATGGAGGTCTGTTATGGGAATAGAAATGCTTGGACTTATTCTTGCAGGAGGACAAGGAACGCGTCTGGGAAAGCTGACCAAGGATGTTGCAAAACCAGCTGTGCCCTTTGGAGGGCGTTATCGTATCATTGATTTTGCCCTGTCCAACTGTGTCAATTCAAACGTTAAAAATGTCGGTGTCATTACACAATATGAACCTTTGGTACTTAATGAACATATCGGAAATGGGGCGCCTTGGGGATTAAATGGCGTTAACAGTGACGTAACAATTTTGCAACCTTATTCTTCAGCAGAGGGAAGCAAGTATTTTGGAGGAACAGCGCATGCTATTTATCAGAATATCGCTTATATTGATAAAAAAGATCCTGAATATATTTTGATTTTATCCGGTGACCATATCTATAAGATGGATTAT
>NZ_DKXK01000046.1:0-21194 GCF_002492185.1 Lactococcus sp. UBA7128 | reverse complement strand
ATATCTATAAGATGGATTATGAAGCAATGCTAAACAGCCATAAAGAGCATGGCGCCAGTTTGACGGTTTCTGTTATGGAAGTGCCTCTAGAAGAAGCCAGTCGTTTTGGCATTATGAACACGGATGATAACGGCCGTATCATTGAATTTGCAGAAAAGCCCTCTGAGCCCAAATCTAATCTGGCTTCGATGGGGATTTATATTTTTAATTGGAAACGGCTACGTGAAGTCTTGGTTACAGGCTATGCAAAAGGTGTTGACATGGAGGATTTTGGAGGCAATGTGATTCCTGCCTACATTGATTCAGGAGAGAATGTTTTTGCTTACCGATTTAAGGGCTATTGGAAGGATGTGGGAACGATTGATAGCCTGCACGAGTCAAGCATGGAATTTCTTGATTTAAAAAACGAACTTAATATTACAGATAAAGAATGGCGCATTTACTCACGTAACGATATCTCAGCGCCGCAATTTCTTACGTCTAAAGCCAATGTCAAAGCTTCTTTGGTCGGTGATGGCAGCTATGTTGACGGTCAGGTAACAGATTCCATTTTATCGCAGAATGTCCATGTTCAGGAAGGAACTGAGATAGAAAAAAGCTTCGTTATGTCGGGGGCACATATTGGAAAAAATGTAACCATAAAATATGCAATTCTTGGAGAAAAAGCTTATATAGGTGATAATGTAGAGATTATCGGCAAGCCAGGTGATATTGCTGTGATTGGTCACAGAGAAGTAAAAGGTGAAGAAAATGAAGACTGAAAATAAAATTTGTGCTCTTTTATCTAACGTAACACGCAACGAAAGCTTAGCTCCTCTGATTAGTCAACGTCCTATTGCGACATTACCTTTTGATTGTAAGTATCGTTTGCTTGATTTCCCACTTTCTTCATTAGCAAATGCCCACGTCAGTTCTATTTTTATGACAGCAAATCAAGGTGAAACACAGTCAATATTTGATCATATGGGTTCAGGGAGCGAATGGGGATTAGACAGTTTCAAAAATCGTTATTTTGTTTATATTCAGCAGGATTTTCAACGTCTTAAAGAGCAGGGACTTCCTTATTTTGAACAACAAATTAGCTTCTTACGAAAGTCTAAGGCTGCTTATACAGTTCTGATAGACAGTAAGTTTATATGTAATGTTGACTTGACTGCTGTTTTGAAAATCCATAAAACTTCAAATAAACACATCACGGCTATCTATAAAAAAGTTACACCGGATATAGCTGAAGATGTCGATACGATTATTCGCTTTGACGAAAACAATAAGGCTTCAAGCAGTTTTCTCGCACAACTTACAGATGTTCAAGATAAAGAAGCACTGAGTTTAAACATGTTTATTGTAGATACAGAGTGGCTGATTGGCTTTCTTCAACGGATGCAAGCCGAAGGGGAATATGCCTCTAGTTCACGACTTCTCCGTAAATATTTATCTGAATTTGATATCAATACTTATGAATACACAGGTTATATGAGCAACATTAGAAGTATTAAATCTTACTATGATGCCAATATGTCGATGTTGGATTCGAGTAATTTCACTGCTTTACTCTACGGAAGTCAGCCTGTTCGTACAAAGGTAAGCAATGAAGTTCCCACTTACTTTTCTAAAGAAAGTAACGTAACAAATAGTCAACTCAGCTCAGGCTGTATTGTTGAAGGAAGTGTTACAGATTCTTTAATCTCACGCCGTTCAAAAATTGAAAAAGATGCAGTGGTGGAAAAATCAATAGTGTTCACAGAAAGTGAGATTAAAGCAGGAGCTAAAGTCAAATATGCAATTATAGATAAGCACGTAGTTATTGAACCTAATGTACGGGTAGAAGGAAGTCTTGAGCGTCCCGTTGTTATTTCAAAACATACGGTTGTCACAGAGAATATCATTCAGAAGTAACAAAAGTTGTCGTTGATAAATAGACGACAATTTTATGTCTATAAGGAGAAAATATGAAAGTATTATTTGCATCCAGTGAGTGTGCTCCCTTTTTCAAAACAGGAGGGTTGGGCGATGTGACTGGCGCTCTTCCAAAGGCGCTGGCTATGAAAGGTCTAGACATGCAGATTGCTGTTATCTTGCCTTACTACAAACATGGTATAGCAGAAAGCTATAAGGCACAGATAAAAGACGAATTTTGGGATTATGTTAATGTGGGATGGCGGCATGAATATGTTGGCGTGAAAAGCTTGGTTTAAGACAGTGTCAAATACTATTTCTTAGATAATGAAAGTTATTTTGGTCGTGATGAAATCTATGGTTACGAGGATGATGGTGAACGATGGGCCTTTTTTAGTCTAGCTATCGTGCAGCTCATGGAACGCCTTGAATTTATTCCCGATGTCCTTCACGTTAATGATTGTCATACTGCAATGATTCCTTTTCTCTTGAAAGAGAAATTTCAGTGGATAGAGGCCTACAAGGGTATTAAAACGGTCTTGACCATACATAATATTGAATTTCAGGGGATTATGCAGGGAACGGCATTGACAGAACTCTTTGGTATGGGGATGGAACGATATTTCGAAGGTGTAGTACGTCACAATGAGATGCTGAACAGTTTAAAGACAGGGATTCTTTATGCTGATCGTGTCAATACTGTATCCCCCAGCTATGCACAGGAAATCCAAACGCCTGAATTTGGCTGTGGTTTAGACTCTGTTTTACGCTTTGTTTCGGATAAACTTATCGGTATTGTGAATGGTATTGATTATGATGTCTATAATCCCCAAAATGACAGGATGATTGAACACCACTTTTCTCCTTCTGACTTATCAGGAAAAAAGAAGATGAAGAGGCTGTTACAAGAACGGGTAGGACTGCCGAGAGACGCGGACAAACCCTTACTTGGCATAGTGAGTCGGTTGACAACCCAAAAAGGATTTAATCTTGTTTTGGAGCGTATGGATGAAATCCTGAGCAAAGATGTTCAAATCGTCCTCTTAGGAACGGGTTATGATGATATTGAAAATGGTTTTAAATATTTTTCAGAAAAATATCCGGACAAATGTGCTGCAATTATTAGTTTTGACGTGAAGCTTGCACAGGAAATATATGCAGCAAGTGATTTCTTTTTGATGCCCTCTGCTTTTGAGCCTTGCGGCCTTTCACAAATGATTGCAATGCGCTATGGTACGCTACCTATCGTTCATGAAATTGGTGGTTTAAGAGATACGGTCAAACCCTATAATCCTCAAACAAAGGAGGGCACAGGATTTGGTTTCGTTGACTTTACCGGACAGGTTTTGATGAATACGATTAATCAAGCGCTGGATTTGTATAAGACCCAGAAGGAAGTTCTTCAGAAACTCAGACTTAGAGCGATGGAAGAAGACTTCTCTTGGAAGACAAAGGCGGATCAGTATATCCAACTTTACAGAGAGATGTTTTAACAAAAGCAGTTAGAAAAATGAACATATAACCCCTTTCTTGAAAAAATTCATGAATAGAAAATAAAATCGGAGTAAGATATATTGAAGCTTTCAAAAACGCAATTTAGAAAAGACTTTGAACAAAGTCTCACATCAGAGTTTGCAACAGATGTTGCTAAAGCTGGAATAACAGAAACTTTTGCAGCACTTTCATCTGTGGTAAAGCAATATTACACACAAATTTGGCAAGGAGATAATCAATATAAAGATAGGAGTCAGAAAAAGCAAACCTATTATTTCTCAATTGAGTTTTTACCGGGGAAAATGTTAAAGAGTAATCTTCTTAATCTGGGGATTCTTTCAACAGTTCGTGAAGGACTGCAAGAGTTGGGTATCGATCTTGAAAAGGTAGCACAAGTAGAGCCGGACATGGCTATAGGTAACGGAGGATTAGGGCGTTTAGCGAGCTGTTTTATGGACTCTGCTGCATCAACAGGCTTGCCGGTGAATGGTAATGGTATCCGCTATCGTTATGGACTCTTTAAGCAAAAAATAATCGATGGCTATCAGGTAGAGTTACCGGACTCATGGCTTAACAATGTTAATCCTTGGGAAGTACGGCGAGCAGACAAGGCAATTGAAGTCACTTTTGGTGGGGAAACCTGGCTAGAAGAAACAGAAGATGGGAGATTGATACCACGTTACCGTAATCAAGAGCGCGTTTTGGCTGTACCTTACGACACAGCAATGGTTGGTTTTGAAAATACAAGAGTTAATAATATGTGCCTCTGGCGTTCAGAAGTTCCTCAAGACTTGGATGTGAAATTTCAAAATATGGAATACATGCGCCAAACTTCAATGTTATCAGCAGAACTGTATCCTGATGATTCTAATTATGATGGGCGCTTGCTTCGCCTCAAGCAAGAATACTTTTTTGTATCAGCTGGGCTTCAGCGGATTATTCGTCATTATAAGTCAAACAAGATTGCCCCTATTGCCCAAATCGCTGATTACATAGCTGTTCATATCAACGATACACATCCAGCACTTTGTGTTCCAGAGTTTATGCGTCTTCTGCTTGATGAGAATGGTCTTTCTTGGGAGCAGGCTTGGGATATTACAGTTAAGGTGATGAGTTATACTAACCATACAATTTTATCTGAAGCATTAGAAAAGTGGCCCGAAGAGATGGTACACACGCTCTTGCCACGAATTTATCAAATCATTAATGAAATTGATAAACGTCGCACGGATGAGCTTCTTCCGCATGTAGGTGCCGAACTTATCCATAAGACTCGTATCGTTAAAGATGGTCAAATTCATATGGCCAACTTGGCGATTATCGGTTCTCACTCGACAAATGGAGTGGCTAAATTGCATTCTGACATTCTTAAAGATGTAGAATTGCATGATTTTTATCAGCTGTATCCCGAACGTTTCAATAACAAGACCAATGGTATAGCAGACCGCCGCTGGCTCCAAATTTCTAACGCACGCTTGTCAAAACTTCTGGATGAAAAAATCGGTAAGTCTTGGCGTCATGATTTAGTCAAACTGGAGGCCTTGAAAGATTTTCGAGAAGATACAGAAACTCTAAAGCAGTTGGCAGCCGTCAAGCTGGAAAATAAAAAAGATCTGGCAGCCTTGATAAAGGAAAAAAACGGTATTGAGGTCAATCCGGAAGCGATTTTTGATGTGCAGATTAAGCGTCTCCATGCTTATAAACGTCAACTTTTAAATGTTTTACATATCTTGAAACTCTATTTTGATATTAAAGACCAGCCAGATTTAGAAATGGTACCACGTGTTTTTATTTTTGGAGCCAAAGCTGCACCAGGTTACCATTATGCAAAAGCGATTATAAAAGTCATTAATGAAATAGCTGTGATGATTAATGAAGATGCAGTGGTTAAGGACCGCTTGAAACTGGTCTTTATGGAAAATTATAATGTGAGTTTGGCAGAGGCAATTATCCCAGCAGCTGATGTCGGCGAACAGATTTCCCTAGCTTCCAAAGAAGCCTCTGGAACCTCAAATATGAAGTTCATGCTCAATGGTGCCTTGACTATGGCAACATTAGACGGCGCAAATATTGAGATTAAAGAAGCTTGTGGAGATGAAAATATCTTTATTTTTGGGCTTACAAAAGATGAAGTTTACGAATACTATAAGAATGGAAACTATAATGCGCGTGATATCTATGAGCAAAATCCAGTCGTTCATCGCATTTTAAATGCCTTTATCGATGGCACTATTCCAAACATCACGAATGAAGGTCCGGAAATATTTGAGTCCCTCACTGCCTTCAATGACGAATATTTCCTTCTGCGTGATTTTAACGATTACGTGCGTGCTCAAAAAGATCTTGAAAATCTCTATCGCGACCAAAGAGCTTGGGCACAAGCAAGCTTGATGAATATCGCGACATCGGGTATCTTTTCATCAGATCGTACGATTCGTCAGTATGCGAAAGATATCTGGTTCATTGAAGAAAAAAGTGAGGAAGTCTGATTGTTAAGCAAGGGAAAGAAGCTTGTCTTTCCTTTTTTGCTCATGTTTTAATGGGATAAAATGACTTTAAGACAGCTTGACTTTCAAGAAGCAAATGGAAAGGGGAAAGAGTGTATTATTATAATTCTTGGGATTCAGATTTTAAGCGGCCTTTTGGCGCTATCCAGGTTGGACAGATTATGAAGGTTAATCTCAAGACGGATAAAGAAAATGTCACGGTTAAGTTTATCATTCGGCGTGATTTTGGTGCCCGCTCGGAGTTCGATATGCAAAAGCTGGACCGGGGACTTTTTAGTTCCTCGGTGAAGTTTGATGTCGGACAAGGACTTTATTATTATTATTTTGAAATCAATGAGCCAACAGATTGGGGGATTAAAAAGTTTTACTATGGCTGCAGTGGTCTTGGAGGCGAGGGTGTACTTTATATGAATGAAAATGACGTTCGCCCTTATCAAGCGACGGTCTTTTCAGCAGAAGATGCAGCACCGGAGTGGTATCGTCAGGCAGTCTTTTACCAAATTTTCCCGGATCGCTTTCACAATGGTAACTCCGATGGGAAAATTAATCATCCCAAACCTAACTCTTTTATATATGCAACAAAGGAAGATACCCCTCTTTATATTAGAGATGAAAAGGGAGATGTCATCCGTTGGGATTTTTTTGGAGGCAACCTTCGTGGTATTATTGAAAAGATACCTTATCTTAAGGCACTTGGAATTACAGCCCTCTATCTTAATCCCATTTTTTCAGCGAGCAGTAATCACCGCTATGACACTAATGATTATCTTCAGATAGATAGTATGTTGGGCACAGAAGAAGATTTTCAAGAGCTGGTTGACCTGTTACACAAAGAAGATATGCATATTATTTTAGATGGTGTTTTCTCACATGTAGGAAAAAATTCGCGCTATTTTAATCTATCAGGTCAATATGGCAGTGATGTTGGAGCTGCTAAAAGTATAGATAGCCCTTATATGGACTGGTTCAAGTTTACGGAATATCCTATGGATTATAAGTCTTGGTGGGGCATCAAGGACTTACCGGAAGTTGATAAAGACAATCCTTCATTTCGAAACTTTATCTATGGTGAAACCGACTCTGTCCTCGCGAAGTGGAATCAGCTGGGAGTCGATGGTTGGCGTTTAGATGTAGCAGATGAGTTACCGGATAGTTTTATCCGAGGTATCCGCAAGAACCTGTCGCGCTATCCTGATACAGTTCTCATTGGAGAAGTTTGGGAAGATGCTTCGAACAAAATTTCTTATGGCAAGCGTCGAGACTATATCTTAGGTCATAGCTTGCATGGCGTTATGAATTATCCTTTTCGAGAAATGATTATTGCTTATCTCACCTCTACTCGAAGCGCCCAAGACATTGCCTACCAGATGATGGTTCTCAATGAAAATTACCCACAAGATATTTTTTATAATAATTTGAATAATTTTGGAACACATGATACAGAGCGTATCTTAACCATGGTAGGTGATGAGGCTAATGATTTGGCTGTAGGGATGCTCTTTACCCTACCGGGAGTGCCCTGTGTTTACTATGGAGATGAAGCAGGACTCACAGGGCGTAAAGATCCTAAAAATCGAAAGTATTTTCCGTGGAAAAATATCCATGCCCCAACACATACTCTCTATCAAGAATGGATAGCAAAGCGACGTACAGAAAAATCACTTTATCGTGGGAAATTTGTTCCTTTTTATCATGAGGATGTCTTGGGAATTTTGCGTTATACGGAATCTGAAGCATTTGTTTATATGGTAAATCCTACAGAAGTAGAAGTGACGATTGATTTTGAAGCCATTCATTTTTTACAGAAAGTAGAGTTTAGGGATTTGCTTAAAAGTTACTTGGATAAGTGTGTCCTTTCTGCAAAATCGGGTCAAGATTTTAAGATTGTAAAAGTAAAAAATAAGATTTAAAGAAAGTGACATAAAGAGCCCTCATATGAGGGCTCTTTATGTTGCTTTCCTTGATGATATAGTTAGGCCGCTTCTTGGTTTCGAGAAAAATTTTGGCGATATATTTTCCGATAATCCCAAGAGACAGCAGTTGTAGGCCACCAAGTAGCAGGACAATAATAACCAGAGTAGGAAATCCCTCAATAGGATCGTCCCAAATTAATGTTTGTATGAAATAGAAGGCCTCCATTACCAAAGAGGTAAAGAAACTGAGAATACCAACGAAAGTAGCAAGGGTGAATGGTACTCTGTAACCCAGAAGGTTGAGAAAAATGTTATGAGGTGAGCATTGGCGATTTTATTTGAATATCTGCTCTATTTTGATGCATCCACTAACTTGATTAATAACATTTATAAAAATCCTATCGAAATTTTTGTTTCTATTTCCGTAATTTTTGTGATAGAGGGGATAAGATGCAGGTGTTTAGTATTTTGAGTTGAAGTTAAAAAGAAGGCCGAGAACTGAAGGGTGCTAGAGGATGACATGGAATTGTAATCTTTCCGAAACTTAAATTTAGAAACAAATTTCTTTTCTATCCGCTTTCATAATGTTAAAATAAGTTATAATTTAATTTTTGTTAGTCTCGGGAATTCTGTGCTTTTTACTTTTTTTCGAGCAATAGGAGGCTTTATGTTTACAATTGAAACTCTCGCACGTTTTCAGTTTGGCATGACCACAATCTTCCATTTTTTCTTCGTTCCCCTTTCAATTGGGTTAACAGCGATGACTTTTATTATGGAGGCAGTGTATGTTAAAACGGGTGATGAGAAATGGAAAACACGTACCAAGTTCTTTGGTACAATCATGCTATTGTCTTTTGCTGTAGGTGTTGTTACAGGGATTATCCAAGAATTCCAGTTTGGTATGAACTGGTCGGACTATTCTCGTTTTGTTGGAGATATCTTTGGTGCGCCACTTGCCGTTGAAGCCTTGCTGGCTTTCTTCATGGAATCAACCTTTTTAGGTGTCTGGATGTTTGGCTGGGATCGCTTAGGTAAAAAACTGCATTTAACTACACTTGGCTTGGTAATGGTTGGAACATGGATTTCATCACTTTGGATTCTTGCAGCGAACAGTTTCATGCAAAATCCAGTGGGATATGAAGTCATTGATGGCCGCGCAACTTTGACGAGTTTCTCAGCCTTATTGACTAACCCTCAAACAATGTTGGAATTTACACATATTATCACAGGAGCTTTTCTAACAGGTGGTTTTGCGGTTGCAGGTATCTCCGCCTTCCAAATCTTGAAAAAGCGAGAAGTGGATTTATTTAAACCAGTTTTACGTTTAGGACTTTGGGTAGCTTTGATTGGTGCACTGGGCAATTTTGTTGCAGGTGATCAACAAATGTTGGAAGTTAAAAACTCTCAGCCGATGAAATTCTCAGCGACAGAAGGTGTTTATGAAACGACAGAGGATCCAGCAGCCTGGGATATGGTCGCGTTCTTTAACGAAGCTGAGCACAAATCGGTCTTTGGTATACGCATTCCTTACATGCTATCAATTCTGACCTACCACCGTCCTTCTGGTTCAGTTGAAGGGATGAATCAAATCAACAAGGAGTTGGAAGCCAAATATGGGGATCATCAGAATTACTATCCACCAGTTACGGTTCTCTTCTACACCTTCCGTATCATGGCTGGCTTGAGCATGTACTTTATGCTTATCTCAGCTCTAGGTCTCTTCTGGACACGTCGCAAGAAACCTTGGATGTTTGAAAAACCAGGAATGATGCGCCTTTATGGTTGGTCAATGTTCCTTCCTTTTGTAGCTATGACCTGTGGCTGGTTGGTCACTGAGCTTGGACGCTACCCTTGGACGGTTTATGGTCTCTTTACGATTAAAGAATCTGTTTCTCCGAATGTTTCAGCAGGAAGTTTGCTTTTCTCAAATATTGTTTACTTTGTACTTTTCTGTGTTCTGGGTGCGATTATGATTCTTTTCAGTCGCCGCATCATGCGCAATAGTGCATATAAGGCAGAAACTGCTTATGTAGATTTAGACCCGTTTAGTAGAGAAAGTCTCGGTGGAAAAAAGATAAAAACTGAACAAGAAGGGGGGCTTTGAGATGAGCGGATTACAATTATTTTGGTTTATTTTAATTGCAGTGCTCTTCGGGGGATTCTTCTTTCTCGAGGGCTTCGACTTTGGTGTGGGAATGAGTGTCTTAACCTTGGCGCGCAATAAGCGTGAAGTCAATCAAGCCATCGCTACAATTGGTCCCTTCTGGGATATGAACGAAGTTTGGCTTTTGACAGCTGGTGGTGCGATGTTTGCCAGCTTTCCTTACTGGTATGCTTCCCTTTTCTCAGGTTACTACAATATTCTTTTGCTGATACTTGTTTGTCTAATTTTGCGTGGTGTGACTTTCGAGTTTCGTCACCGCAGTGAGACTGAAAAAGGAGAACGTGCTTGGGAAATTATTTTAGGGGTGACAAGTTTTGCTATTCCATTCTTGTTTGGCTTGATGTTTACCAGTATGATTCAAGGCGTTCCTATGGATGCACGTGGTGATGTCTATGCCAACTTCATAAATTATGTCAATCCTCTTTCTCTGGTTGGAGGTGTTGCGGTAGCTTTGATGAGCTTCTTGCATGGTTTGAACTACATTGCTTTGAAAACAGATGGAAGCATGCGCCAGCGTGCAAATGAGTGGGCGAATAAACTTTATTTTCTCCTCTATGCAGGTGAAGTTGTCTTTGCAATCTTGCTTGCTCTATATACAGATTTTGTTGAAAAACATGCGGTATTGACTATTGTCTTGCTGGCAGTTATTGTTCTTTTAACTGTTTTAGCACATCTTTCCGTAGCTAAAAAACGTGAAATGGCAGCATTCTTATCGTCTGGTTTGACTTTCCTTGCACTGGTTGCTTTGCTTTTCCAAGGCTTATTCCCACGTGTAATGATTGCTGAAAATCCAGCCTATAGTATCTTGATTAAGGATGCAAGCTCAACACACTATACTTTGACGACAATGTCCATTATTACAATGGCAATCTTGCCATTCGTTCTTGCTTACATGGCTTGGACTTATCACGTGTTCAAAAAGCGCATCAGCGAGTAACTGATATTAAGGTTCCTTTTCTAAAAGGAGCTTTTTTTCTTGCTTTTTCAAGTATAATACATGTTAGAATAAAACTATTTGACAGCTCTTTATCTTGTTGACACTTGGGTTGCATTTTGTTTCTGAAAAATAAAGAATTTATAAGCAGTTTCAAAGGTATAAGACCTATATTTTGATATAATAAAAGTTATCAAAAGAATAAGAAATAGGTAATTTAAATGATTGATAGAACTCTATTTACTCTTCCAGGAGTACGTAAGATTCTTCCCGCTCTTGGAGGACTTGCTCTACTTCAAGCCCTATGTATTTTAGGACAGGCTTTGTTCTTGTCTCAAGCGATAACAGGGCTATGGCAGGGGCAAGAAGTGAGACAAGTTTTGCCTTATATTGTTGGGTTTTTCTTTAGCTTTTTTGGGCGAGAGCTTGTTAATTTTCTGCGGCAATATATGTTGGACAGAGTTTCCTATCGTTTAGCTGCAAATATGCGGAATCAGGTTCTTGCGAAAGCTTTCAATCTAGGGCCGACTCTATCAAGAGAAATGGGGACGGGGAACCTTACTTCAACAGTTATTTCAGGGATTGATGAGGTGGAAATGTACATCAAGTTGGTTCTTTCCAAAGTTTTGAATATGATGATTGTCCCTGTTCTCTTATTGGTAGCTATTGCCTTTTTAGACGGTCAGACTGCCCTTGTGTTGGCTATTGCTTTTCCTTTTGCCATTATCTTTATGATTTTATTAGGGTATGCTGCACAGGGTCAAGCGAATAAACAGTACAAAAGCTTTCAAGTTTTATCCAATCACTTCTTGGACTCGCTTCGTGGGATTTCGACCTTGAAATACTTTGGACTGTCTAAGACATATGCACAGTCAATTTATCAGACTTCTGAACGTTTCCGTAAGGCAACAATGGCGACCTTGCGTGTGGCTATATTGTCCACGTTTGCCTTAGATTTCTTTGCTACTTTATCTGTAGCTACAGTGGCTCTTTTTTTAGGTCTTCGCTTAATGGAGGGTTCCATCCTTTTATTTCCAGCACTTGCAGCCTTAATTTTAGCACCGGAATACTTTTTACCACTACGAGATTTTGCTTCAGATTATCACGCAACTTTGAATGGAAAAAACGCTTATGCCAGTGTCAATGAAGTTTTAAAGGCTGAAGATCATTTAACAAAAGCTCTGCCAGAACCTATTCGATGGAGTGAAGATTCTCGATTAGTTCTGAACAACCTGAGCAAAGTTTTTGAAACAGGGCGCGGTGTAAGGGACATCAACATAGCCATCCAAGGCTTCAAAAAAGTGGCCATTGTGGGTGAGTCTGGTTCAGGAAAATCCACACTTTTAAGTCTACTTTCAGGATTTTTGAAACCAAGTTCCGGCGAGATACAGCTCGATACACATGTTCTGGATTCACTTAATGATAAAAACTTCCGCCAGTCCCTGCAATTCATTCCGCAAAACACTTACATTTTCGCAGGCTCCTTGCGAGAGAACTTAGCCTTTTACCAGCCTAAGGCCTCAGATGAAGAAATTGTTCACGCAGCAGAGTTGGCAGGTTTAAAAGATTTGGTAGAAGAGGTAGGTTTAGAGGGAAATATTGGTGCCGGAGGACGGACATTATCTGGCGGACAGATGCAGCGTGTGGCCTTGGCACGGGCTTTCTTATCCAAGAATAGAAATATCCTTTTCCTAGATGAGCCTACAGCCCATCTAGATGTGGAAACAGAACTAGAGGTAAAAGAAAGTATCTTGCCTCTTTTTGAAGGAAAGCTCGTATTTTTGGCTACGCACCGCTTACATTGGTTGCCTCAGATGGATTTGGTCCTTGTCTTGAACGAAGGCAGGTTAGAAGCAGCCGGTTCACATCAGGAGCTCTTAGCTAGCAACACTTATTATCAAGAGCTTTTACGTGAAATGAGAGGCAAAACGATTTAATTGTAAAAACAATGGAGAAAAAATGAAAAAAATTCTTTTCAATAATGACTGGATTACCCCCTTTTTGCGTAAATATCGTTTTGGGATGGTTTTAGCAGTAGTTCTTGGAACCATAACGATGCTTTGTGCCGGTCTGCTCATGTTTTCGGCAGGTTACGTGATTTCAAAGTCAGCAACTAAACCAGAAAATATTTTAATCATTTATGTACCCGTTCTGATGGTGCGTGTGTTTGGTATTTCGCGTCCTGTCGTACGTTATATCGAACGTTTAACATCGCACAACTGGATATTACGCATCACCAGTAACCTTCGGCGCAAACTCTATCTAAGACTGGAAAAGTCAGCCATTGGTCTGTCTGAGCGCTACAAATTAGGAGAGCTCCTAGGCTTGCTCAATGAAGACATTGCCAACATCCAAGATTTATTCTTACGGACACTCTTTCCCCTGATGATTGTGGGCTCTCTATCTGTCGCCCTCATCCTTTCTTCTGGTGTTTTTTCGCTAGCATTGGCTTTGACGGTTGCCTTTTTCTTGGGTCTCATGGTTATTGTTTTACCTTATGTTTCACTTAAAGTTTCTGCTAAATATGATCGGGACTTGAAAAATTATCGAAACAAACTCTTTTCAGATTTGACAGATGATGTTTTGGGCTTACAAGACTGGGTTTTATCAGGAAGAAAAGAAGACTTCTTGCTTGATTATCAAAGCTCAGAAAAAGCAACGCGTCAGATTCAAGAGAAGTTATTGAGTTATGTTCGCAAACGTAATCTTGTCTTACAGCTTATCTTTGCCCTTCTTATTGTCTATCTGATTGTCTGGTCGGGCACAAGCTTGCGAACAGGAGACGCTCCTAATTATATTGCAGCTGTTTCTTTGGCAGCCTTTCCTTTATTTGATGCTTTTGCTCCTTTGTCAGATGCAGTGGTAGAGACACAGCGTTATGGTGATTCTGTTCAACGTCTCAATGATTTGCCTGATGTCAAAGAAGATGTTCGTCAGGAAAGAATTTTAGATACAAATTTACAAATTTCAAATCTAAGTTTTTCTTTCGGTGAGAAAAAGATTTTTGAAGACTTAAATTTACACATTAAAAAAGGAGAGCATGTGGCGATTTTAGGGCGTTCAGGTGTTGGGAAATCAACACTTGCTGGCCTTATTCGGGGAGATTTGATTGCTCAAAAAGGGCGTCTTGATTTGTCAGGTGTAGAGCCAGCTTATGCAAATAATGTGGAAGAAAAAATCGGCGTGATTAACCAAAGCCCTTATATTTTCAATGCCAGTATTCGTTCAAATCTCAGCTTAGCACGTTTGGATGCGAGTGACGAAGAAATTTGGAAGGCTTTGGAACTTGTTGGCTTGAAAAAAATGGTTGCTTCGCTCCCTGAACAGCTTGATGAACTTGTGGATGAGGCGGGACAACGCTTTTCAGGAGGGGAACGGCAGCGTTTGGCCTTAGCACGTATCTTACTTTCAGATGTGGATATGGTTATTCTTGATGAGCCAACAGTTTCTCTAGATCCTATTACTGAAAATCAACTGTTGCGGCTTTTCTTTGAACGGTTGAAAGACAAGACCATTATCTTTATCACTCATCATCTGCTTGGGGTGCAACATATGGATCGGGTCATTTTTTTGGAAAATGGGAAAATAAAACTGGATGACCAGCCTAAACACTTGCTACAAAACGATGAAGACTTCCGAAAACTTTATCAGATGGATTTAGGAACTAATGACTTTTGAAAAGTCTTTAGTTTTTTTGTTGACAAAGCGAAATAAATACTTTAAAATATATTTCGTTAGCTTCTTTTAAAAAGAAACTAAATAAAGAAAGGGGAAGATGATGTCAGCAGAAACGAATAAATTACTCAGCCTATTTTCAAAATTACTACATAACCCACAACTTATCATGGCTTTGCATAGGGAAAGAATGTCAAGCAAGCTTGGGGAGAGGAAGCCTCGTATGGGTGCTCAAGGTTTACTTGTTGAGCTTTGGAAAACAGATGGATTAACCAATGCAGAAATTGCAGAACTCCTTGATATTCGGCCTTCAAGTGTCACAGCTCAAGTAAAAAGTTTAGAACAGCGTGGTCTGGTCAAACGTGTGACAGATGAAAATGACAAGCGCGTGAGTCGTGTATTCTTGACGGAAGAAGGCAAACAAGCCCAAGTTGACTATAAGGAAAGTCAAGATGACTTGTCGGAAGGGATTTTTGGTCATTTGACCAAAGAAGAACAAGTGACATTCATTCGCATCTTAGAAAAGTTGGAAGAAAGCATCAAGGGAGAGGAAGAAATTGATTTTCACCTTGCAGGTATGCGACCTGACAACTTTGATCCTCGTATGATACACCATATGGGAAGAGAAATGGAAGAAAAAATGAGAAAAGAAATGTGCCATCATATGAGAGAAGCGCATAAGCCATGGAACTTCCCTTATCAGCCACGAAATAAAAGATCAGAAAACTGGGATGATTTTTAAAAGAGGGGAAATCAGTCTTAGGTCCTAAGCTCAGTTGATATATTTAAGGTATAATGGATATATCTTTATTTTAGAAAGAAGAAATTATGCCAGTATTAGAATTAAAAAATATTAGAAAATCGTATTTTCTAGGCAAAGAAGAGTTTCCAGTTCTTAAAGGAATTAATCTTGAGTTTGAACGTGGAGACTTTGTGAGTCTACTCGGAGAGTCTGGAGGTGGGAAGTCAACGCTGATGAATATCATCGGTGGACTTGACCGAGAATATGACGGTGATGTTGTCATTGATGGTGTGGCACAAAAGACGAAAAAAGAAAAAGACATGGATGCCTACCGTCGTGATACTATCGGCTTTATTTTCCAATCTTTTAACTTGATTAATTATTTGAGCGTTCTTGATAATATTTTGATTAGCTTAAAAATGACAAGTTTGTCTGAAAAAGAACGTATGGAACGTGCGCTTGAGCTGACAAAACAAGTTGGACTTTATGAACACCGTAAGAAAAAGCCAGCTCAACTTTCGGGTGGGCAAAAGCAGCGTGTAGCCATTGCTCGTGCTTTAGCTAGTGATCCGGAAATCATTCTTGCAGATGAACCTACAGGAGCTCTTGACTCGCAGAATACCAAAGAAGTTTTGGCACTTCTCCGTCAAATTGCACAATCTGGTAAAACAGTCATTGTCGTGACTCACTCGCAAGAAGTTGCGGATTATGGTACACGTACTATTCGTCTAGCAGACGGTCAGATTACTGGGGATGAGCGTGCTAAACCAGCTTATCCTGTACCTCATGAGATAAAGCCTTTCCAGACCAAAGCCCTCTCGTATGGAGATGTGGTTAAGACTGCTTTCAAACATTTTACAAATACTTGGAAAATAAATCTTCTCATTGCGCTGGGAACAGCTATAGGCCTCTTTTCCGTTATTTTCTTTCTTGGCCTAGGTACCGGGGCAACAAAGTATATGAATGATCAGGTGACAAGTCTGGCCAATCCTAATATTATCTCTGTCGTTAAACGCGATCCGATAAACAATCAAGGTGAGGACACTAACGAAGCTTTTTCGATGGCGCAGCAAGCAATGCTCAGTATCTCAGAAGATAATATCAGCAAATTAAAAGCCTTGGATAATGTCAAAGAAGTAAATGAAGGAATCGCAAAAGTAGGCGTTGTTAGTTTAGATTACGGTGGTCAGACGGCAAGAAGCCAAACCATCATGTCATGGACGCCGATGATTCAGTCTTCAAGTTTACAGGCTGGTTCAAAACCTAAAGGAAATCAGATTGTTATTTCTGAATTAGACATGAAGAAATTTGATCCAAAAGCCTATGAGGCCAAGGACTGGAATGCAGTGATTGGAAAAAACGTGAAAGTCAGCTTCCAAACTTTAGATGAAAACAATAGCCCAGTGACCATTACACAAGAAATGGAAATTTCGGGTATTTTGCAAGAAATTCCAGTTTCTGGGGTGATAACTTCTGTGGAAGCTTTAGAAACAATGCTCAAAGCAAACAACGTAGAAGCAATGCCAAATACAGTCTATGTCACTGTTACCGAAACCGATCATGTTAAAGAAGTGAGCAACAAAATCAATGCTATCAAAGATAATGATAAACTGGTGTTCGCTTCAGCTAATATCGGCAGTATGCTTGATACAATTACAAATATCACAGGTATCGTTTCGACCGTTTTAGCAGCAATTGCTGGTATCAGCTTGATTGTGTCAATCTTTATGATTGTGGTGACGACTTACATGTCTGTTGCTGAACGTACAAAAGAAATCGGTGTGCTTCGCGCATTAGGTGGTCGTCGTAAGGATGTGTCACGGATGTTTACTGCAGAAAGTGTTATCCTTGGATTGGCATCAGCGGGAATTGCTATTGCTTTTGCCTATGCTGGTCAAGGAATTATCAATAAAGCACTCCACAGTTTAGTTGGTGGAAATATTGTTCAAATCACTTTAGGGCATATTGTCTTTGCAGTTATCATTGCGGTAATCATTGCTTTACTTTCAAGCTTTGCTCCTGCTGCGCGTGCTGCACGTTTAAATACAATCGAGGCTTTGGCTGCAGATTAAAAAAATTAGAATAAGTTCTGTTTGAATCAGAGCTTATTTTTTATGGACTTTTTCTTACATTGCATCTGTTGAGAAGACAAAATAAATGTAAAAATCATCTTCCACCTAGAGGATGTCTGTTATACCTTTGACAATGACGGGGGAGATTGATAAAATAAAATTAAGAAAAAATCAGCATTCTTATTTTTTCTTGCAGAGAATGAAAAGGCCAGCACTTTGTGTCATGCTTGAAGAATTTAAACAATAAGTACTTCAACTTGTAAATTCAATGGCAACTACACTCGCAGAGGGTGAAGAAGTCAAGAGTTCCAAACTTACTTAGAACAGCAGAAGCCACTCTATCAAAATATTCAAACGTTCGAAGAAGTGCTAGAAAGTATTAATCAGTAACTGAAGAAAAAATATGTGGACATGGCCGCAGAAGGTGGGCATAAGAGTTCACGGTTTGGGAGTCTCATCGAAATAACCTGTAGTCCAAGCGGCTACTTTTTTTACAAAGGAACAAAAGATGTCGAAACAGAAAAAGAGAATGGCAGTAGGAATAATCGTTGCATTGTTTGTTATTTTAGCATTAGCTATTGGAGAAACACTGTATATGAAAAGTAAAGAACATGACCGTATAGAATTAGAGAAACAGACAGCAATTGAGATAAAAGATAAGGTGAAAGACATTAAAAAAATTACGTTTACAGCTCTTTATGAGTCATCCCCTGGGATTAAAAATGTTGACTTTGATATAGAAGAAACCGATGGAACTGTTATCAGAGGGAATTCGGTAATAATAGGAAGTTTTGGCTTCCACAGTGGTAAAGGCTTGAAAATGGGAAGTACAGATGAAAAAGTAAAAGTAATCTATACATCAGGAGAGGAAGCTGTTCTTGAATGAAGGCTTCTACTTAGCAACTGTGGAGGATAAGGGGCAGAAGTTATTGAAGAGCAGAAGCAGGCGGTAGAACGCCTTTAAAAATGAGGCTAAGGACAAAAATATTAGGATAAAATAGGAGCTTGACTGATTTTAGGCAAAAGCTCTATTTTTTCATAAGGCCCTAAAATATAGTGTTATCTAAAAAAGATGATTACGTCATAGCTTATGTTGTATTAAACTAGGAATTTCCAACTGCTTGACTAAGCTATAGTGAACCTTGCCTTTCAGAATGTGCTATAATGAATACTATGAACATCGAAATGAGAGAAAGATTAAGAGTTGCTTCCATTTTAGCGATGAATGCGGGATTTATGGATGCTTTTTCCTTTTTCCACTTTAGCGGGCGTTTTATAGGGATGCAGACGGGGAACATGATTCAGGCGGCTGTTTATTTGGCAAAAGGTAACTTTATACGTGTGCTTGACTTTATGATTCCTGTGCTCTTTTTTTCTTGTGGTGTCATTTTTAAAAATATTTATTCTTATTATCTGAGAAAAAAGTATAAGCCAGATACACTCTATCTTCTTTTGCTGCAGTGGTCTGGGATAACCCTTTTCACATTGCTTTATGTGACCTTTTTAAAGTTACCGGTGTCTATTTTTGTTGGTTTTTTGTCGTTTTTTATGGCTATTCAGCATGACACATTTAGTAAAACAAGGGGACTGCCCTATGGAAGTATTATGATGACTGGGAATTTAAAAGCTACCATGGTTAACTTAACACAGTATAGTTTGACACATGAACAGCATTATTTACAAAATTTTCGGGTATTTGCAAGTCTGGTGGCCTCTTTCTTCTTGGGTACGATATTAGGGACCTATAGTGCAGATATCTTTGGAAACTGGACGTTACTTGTATCAAGTACATTTTTAATCATTGTTTACCTTATGTTGAGGTTTGAAAGAGAGGAGAAAATATGAAACTGACAGCACTTGGTGTATGGGGCGGCTATCCCACACGTGATGCCGGCACAACTTCTTATTTGTTGCAAAGTGAGGAGGGATTTAATCTTTTATTAGATGCAGGTTCACGTGCCGTGACGGAACTTGAACATGAACTTTCGCCCAATGATTTGGATGCAATCATCTTGAGCCACTATCATGAAGACCACATTGCAGACCTAGGCGTCTTGCGTCAGTACCGTCAGCTGCAAACGGTGAAACCTGAAATTTTGCCTATTTATGGGCATCAAGAGAATGAACACGAATTTGCAAAATTATCTTTGGAAAATGTCAGCCAAGGTATTGCTTATGACATCAAAAACGGTAGCACTGTCGGTCCTTTTGATATTCAGTTCTTAAAAACAGTGCATCCTGTTACTTGTTATGCCATGCGTATCGTTGAGAGAGAAACAGGACAAGTTTTGGTTTACACAGGCGACACAGGCTATTTTTCAGAACTTGTCGATTTTTCAAAAGATGCGAATATTTTGCTTGCTGATGTTTATTTTTTCAAAGAGCACTATACCAAATACTCCCACATGCCTAATCACTTGTCCAGTGTAGAGGCAGGGGAAATTGCTGCACAAGCCAATGTGAAAAAATTAATTCTCACACATTTGCCGCAGGTTGGGGATTTACATGTTTTACGAGACGAGGCACAGGAAGCAGCAGGAAATCTTCCGGTAGACTTAGCTCAACCGCATATGAAATGGACGGTAGAATGACATTTACTCAGGAAGAAAAAGAATATTTTATGGGACAAGCGCTGCTTGAAGCTGAGAAGGCAGCAGCAAATGAAGAAGTACCCATTGGTGTAGTTATTGTGCGCGAAGGAGAAATAATCGCCCGAGCTTTTAATCGGCGTGAACTTGATGGACGAGCAACCCACCATGCGGAAATCTGTGCGATTGAAGCTGCCAACGAAGTTGTGGGAAACTGGCGCTTGTTAGACTGTGCTTTATTTGTCACTATTGAACCATGTGTTATGTGTGCCGGAGCAATCGGTTTAGCGCGTATACCAGAAGTTTACTTTGGCGCGACGAATCCAAAATTTGGGGCCGCAGTGAGTTTGTATCAGATTTTGGAAGATACACGTCTCAACCATAGAGTGGCCGTCCAAGGCGGTGTTTTAGAAACAGAATGCGCAGATATCATGCAAACTTTCTTCCAAAAGAGAAGAAAAAAGTAGCTTTTGAGAAAATATAAAATATTAGAAATTAAGGATGAAATTATGGAAATAGAAAAAATAACAAAACAAGATTACAAAGAAAAAACGGCTCCCTATCGCGCATGGCTCAACAGTATCAGTATTCCAGTTGCCCTGATTGTATTATTTATCGCAGTTTTTTTGGGCTTTACGGTTAATGCAGCTGGAATGATTATCTTCGTCTTTGCTATTATTACGCACGTCAATTACAAAAAAATTCAAGCGCCTAAAATTTGTCATGTTGCACCTATTCTTTACTATGTTTATAACGTCTTGTCTGTTTTTTACGTTATGAGTCTCATTGCTCATCCTGAAGTAAACTTAACTGCAGCGATTCTCTCTTTGATAAACTTTGCACTATTGATTTTAGTTATTGCTTTTTATTTTGTTGCTGCTCAGGCTATTAAAAAACAATTTCCAAGAATGAAAGAGGATTATAACGAGGCAGTGCAGGCTTATAAAGGGAAGAAGTGAAAGAGAGCCTTATAGGCGAAGATAAAAATAGCACGACTTGTCAAAAGAAGCAGAAATATGTTATAATAACTTTCGGAGCAATAAGTTTCTTACGAAGCGTGTCAGGACCTGACGGTAGCAGCACTAAGTATGGAGCTTATGTGCTCTTTTTTTTTGCTCAAAATATAAATGACGGCATACTATTTTATAAGAATATGAAAAATAGCTTCATCACAAAGGAAATCATTTTGAATTTGGTAAGAAAAAGATT
>NZ_DKXK01000079.1:42241-46060 GCF_002492185.1 Lactococcus sp. UBA7128 | reverse complement strand
ATGTGATTTTTTCTCCTTCTCAAATTTAAAATTTATTATATATGAAAATATTTTAAATTGCAAGAATTTGTATGAATTTATATAAAATTTATAATGTTATCTATCAATATCGCAAGTTTTTTCTGTTTATACAATAAATAAAAAAGTAAATTCTTTTTTCTTGACATGGAACGCGTTTCATAATTTACAATGAAATCATCAAAAATATAAAGGAGATTTGACGATGATCAAACACATTTTCGCAGATATGGATGGAACACTTCTGGACACACATGGCTATCTTTCTGATACAAATCGCTGGTCTATCTGTCTTAGTGATATCCCAGTTACACTGGTCTCAGCACGTAGTCCCTTTGAAATGAGCCACATACTGAACGAGCTCCAATTAAAAACGCCACAAATTGCCTTCAACGGGAACTTGATTTTTACCCAAAATGACTTTGGAATTCAAGTTATAGACAAACACATCTTACCTGCTGAGACGGTTTCAGAAGTTTTAGATTACATTTCTTCAAATTTCCCCACTGTAAGCCTCAGCTGGTATAGTCTTGCACATTGGTATATCAAAAAACAGGACAAGGCTGTCTTTATCCAAAAGGCGCTCACTGGCGCTGAACCACGAATAAAAGCTTTTGACGGAAATTCTGAAATTTACAAGATTATGCTCATGACTTTTGACCCAGAGGAGCTGTTGCATATACAAGCTTCACTGGAAGCACTCAACATCTCGGAAATTCAGCTTACACGTTCGACAGTTTATACTTTAGAGATCACTTCCAGCCAAAAAACAAAGGCAGATGCTGCCCAATCCATTCTGAAAGAAAAAAATCTAAACTTTGAAGAAGCTGCTGCCATTGGAGACGGTCATAATGATATTCCCCTCCTAAAAGTTGCTGGTCTCCCCATTGCAGTAGATAATGCTCACGCAGACGTCAAGAGATATGTTAAAATGGTCGTAGGAAAAAATACAGATCATGGTGTGACTGAAGCTCTTTCAGCCATTCGCGAAATCAATGAACAGGTAATCTTATGACCTCTCTTTCTGATATTGCCAAACTCACGGGATATTCCAAGGCAACTGTCTCTCGTGTCTTATCAGGTAACGGCTATGCTTCCCAAAAAGCATGTGAAAAAATACTCAAAACCGCTGCTGAGCTAGACTATGCTACAAACGCAATTGCACAAGAGCTTGCGCACGGTGCGACACATAATATAGGTGTTGTTCTCCCCTATATCAAAGCCTCTTTTTTCAGCAAGATACTCGAAGGTATCCTTGAAAGAAGTTTTGAAACTGGGTATAAAATTATTATTCTGCCTTCAAACTATAATCAAGACTTGGAAATCCAATATCTGGAAAAATTACGAAAAAAAGCCCTTGATGCAATTATCTTCACCTCCCGTCAGGTATCTGAGGAAACGATTCTTAAATATCAGAAATATGGCCCCATTGTCCTTTGCTATCGGCCCGAAAACAGTAACATTCCAGCGACCTATGCCAACCGTATTCCAGCCTATCGTCAGGCTTTTCAATGGCTTAAGGAACAGAATTGCTCAAATATCGGATTTCTTTTATCCAGAGGAAACAGTCCAACTATATCAACAACCCTACAAGCATATAGGGATATTTATAAGATCAACCCCCATCTTGAACAGATAAAGTCGGGCTTAATATCAGCCGAAGATGCCTATCGTTTAGCCCCAGAACTTATTCAGTTTGATGGGATATTTGCCAACTCTGACGACATTGCTGCCAACGTTTGGCGCTGGTTTGATGAACAACACCTTCCCAAGCCTATTATTGTAGGGCAAGAACGACTACTTTCAGGGCAGCTGCTCAAAATTCCTACTGTAGATAACCACTGTCAAGAGGTTGGGCGGATGGCTTTTGAGCAAGCTATCTCCAAAACAATGGAGCAATCCTCTATCCATTCTGAGTTTATCTTGAAGCGTTAATCTGAATACATGCAACTGAAATAAATCCCAAGTTGTGAATTTCTTGGGATTTTTTGATTGGCTAAAAACCAAAAAATACACTCTTCTCCTTCTTATGGACAAGAGAAGGGTTTTTGCTTTAGAAAAACATTCAAAACTTGCTCCAAATCCGCCTATTAAAAAACAAAAGGATGGACAAAGCCTAATCTTGAAAATATTGATATAATAGCTTAGGATAAAAATTAAAAAGCGGAGAGGTTTTAATGAAAAAAATTATTGAAATTCCAGATGAGCTTATGCATAAAATCGATCAAAAGAAATATAAAATATTCGTTGAACAAGATCAAGTTGTCTTAAAAAATGATGCAAAGCAAGTTGATATTCAAAATTTTTCTTTACATTATGTTCTTATCCCCAGCCTATTAAGCTTAGTAATTTCCTTGATGACTTTCTTACTAAGTGGTGAAGGGCAAATAGCTTTCACAGGTGGCAGATATCACTCTGTAGCTGGTATGAGCATGCTCTGTGCTACAATTATTGGTTTTATCACTTTTATTTGGGTTTATGCAAAACAGAACATAGCCACGAAAAAACGGAAAATCAGTCGCATAAGAGAACTTGGAACCATCGGACTAGCCTATACACTCATTATTTTCGCAGTTCAAGCTTTGATTTGGCATATTCTTGGAATGACCTTTGTTGGCGTAACCTTGGACCCTCTGACAGCCTCCTTCTTGTCTGCTCTATTTTCTGCAATCGTCTTTTATTTTTTGATTCTCTTTGCAGTTTCGGTCAAAATATCTCATCTCATCGTTTTGCTTTTTGTTACTTTCATCGGTGGAATTTTTCTTTCCATGGCAACAAATGGACAAAATGGCTGGTGGCAATATAATTTTAGCTTCTTAGGGACGGGCGAGGCTGAAAATCAATGGCAGTTTAATTTTACGATGATTTTTTCAGCCCTAATGCTCCTGACAATCACTGATTATTTATTCGTTGAATTCCAAAAAAGTAAATTTTACAACTTCAAGATTAAAGTTGTTCAAGCCTTTTACTATGTTATTGCTCTCTTTATCGCTGGGGTGGGACTTTTCCCTGCCCAGTCCTGGACCATGGTTTTTCATAATGCTTCTGCCTACGGTATCGTTTTATGCATTATCGTTTTAATCCCGTTGAGCAAATATCTTCTTCCACAGTTGTCAAAAGAGTTTTTAAGCATGTCTGCCTTTGTTTTTATAGGACTTGTGGCATCAGCTGTCTTATTTCTAAAAGTTCATTATCTCTCACTCACTGTTTTTGAAATCATCGCCTTTGCTATTTCTTTCTCCTGGCTCGTAATGATGATTAATGCGCTACAAAAGATGCTGCACGAATCCAGTGTGTACTCTATCAGTATACTTGAAGATGAAGAAATTAAAATACAAAAACAAGGAGAGTAGATGATGTGACCTCCAAAAAGTTAAACTTTTGAGGTGTACATCAAGGCTCGCCTTGTTTTTTTGCTCTTCTTTCAAGTATATATTGACTCTATCCAGCCTACTTGTTCATCTTGCTTAAGAAGAAAGACACAACAGCTACAACGATAACAGCACCAATGATGGAAGGGATAAGAGCCATTCCTGCTAAACTTGGCCCCCATGTTCCTAACAATGCTTGACCGACAGCTGAGCCTACAAGACCAGCTAAGATATTAGCAATCCATCCCATGGATTTTCCTTTACTTGTGATTGCACCTGCAATCATCCCAATAATTGCGCCAACGATTAATGACCAAATCATAAGATACCTCTTTCTATATTGTATAATAATTCTAACAAATTAAAAATACACTTACAAACTTTTCATCTTGCTTTTTTTAAATGGGATTTCGTCTACCTAATAATTTTT